>DESG01000105.1:0-35686 GCA_002361175.1 Lachnoclostridium sp. UBA3320
AAATACTATTATAATAAACATTGAAAAAATATTTATAATATATATTTTACTCAACCTTACCTATACATACATTCTCGCCAAGCCACGTTGTTGTTTTCCTGTTACCAGCTTTAGCAATAGAGACCTTTTTGCCTGTTCCTGCAGTTATATTTGTTGATTTGCCAGTTCTTACTTTTGTTGTCTTTGTAGCACCTTCAATCGTAACAACAATATCATAGCCAGTTGAATTTTCAACTTTAATCTTTCCTGAATATGCCTGTGTTCTAGTGTTTGCTATACCCTGAATGGTAATTCCTTCAACTGGTGTTAATGCAGAACTTGTAGTAATAGTAGAGGATTCCGATGTAGTAACATCTATTATATCTGGCTTGCTTATTTTAAGAGTTGCCCACTTAGATGCAACCTTGCCTTTACCACTTTCTTTAGCTGCAATACGTGCTTCTATTACACCGCTCGATGCCCCATTAAGGAATTGTAACATATCTTGAGCACCACTCGGAGCAGTTGTTATATCAGTAGTAACTTTATAACTGCCATCTGCACTTTCTGTCAATACACGATACTGACTGCCTCTTTTAAATTTTATAGTTCTCTTCACATAATCCGCAGCAATAGAAGGACCATTAGCTTGTTTTGCGATATTAAGCTTTGTCTCTTTACCTGGTAAAGAACCAGCTACATATAATATAGACTTTTGCTCTTCTGTTGGATTTTTAATAGCAGCATCAGATACTTTGTCACTGGACGCTTTTATTGCAGAATCAGTTGTAGCAGCAGCCCTAACATATAGTGAAGCTCCTTGATATTGATAGTCTTTAAATACACCTGTAGCTTTATTGTCTGTAGTACTTAACTCCTGCCAATCGCCATATGATGTTCTGTATTCCCACCGCCCTGATGGATTTTTGCTATTTGTTTTAAGGTCAATGGTCAATGCGTTAGTCCCTGCATTAAAAATTAATCTCTGACCTTTTGAAGAAGCAGGAATCTTAATATATGTAGGGTCAGTATTTTCTGTTTTAACTACAACATAGTTATCCTTTGTGTTATTCAACTTAGACAAGTCAATCTTAACATCTTTGCTAGCAGTAACATCATATACATCCCATACAGATACTTTAACTGTATTTTTTTTATATGTTCCTACTGCAAACAAAACTTCAGTATCATTAGCATTAGTTTTAACCGTCATCTCCTGTGCTGCTGTATCAACTTTTATATCATTATCAGGAATTGTTGCGGCATCAGCAGAAATGGACGAAGCACCCATCCATGTTACTGCAAGGGTTGTTAAAACAGCCCCTTGTAAAATTTTCTTAATTCTCATAATATCATACCTCCTCTGCAAAATATATTCTACGTCACATGACATGGTATGCAGCCCCAGCTACATAATAATCCTTATAAAATGTTTCGGTTGTTTTTTTAAATAATTTAGCCCTTTTTTAAAATTTTTACTATTTTTTTAATGTCAAAAATATGGCAAAGTAAATATATTTTAAACACATCTTCATATATTTCACGAAAAAAGAATCTGATTGAAATTACTGCCATATTGTGATAGTATTTCAATATGAAACCCACGACAGGTATAGCAGCCTCCTAAGCTTAATAACCAGCTTACTGGAATACATAAGAAGGGAGGTGGCGCAAATGACTGCTGCAGATATTATTTTAATATTTATAGGAATAATTGGTTTACTAATTTCCTTTGGTAGTTTTGTTATAGCGTTGCTTGCCTTTCTTGACAGAGATAAGGAACATAAGCGAAAAAAATAATGCCCACCCTGTTGCAACCAGGATGGGCGCCTCTTATTGAGAGGTAAATAGTCTGCTTGGGAAACTCCACCTTTGGAGTAGGGTTTCTATGGGACACCTGTTAGAGCAGGTGTTCTTCTTTATGCTTAATATATCACAATTCATAGTAAGTTTCAAGTGCTTTCTTTCCATATATATATTCATCTTTTTCGGCTGCTTCCATTGCTGCATATGTGGTCTGGTTTGGTTCACCAAGACGGATTTCAAAGGGCAGTCCTTGGTATCTTAAAGCTTGACGGTAAAAAGAAGAAGGTTGAAAATAATTCAAATATCTTGCAAACAAATATAAAATATGCTATATTATAAGCACAAAAAGATAGCAATCATGCACGAAGAGTTTTTTTCAAGTATGTTTAAAGAAATAGGGATTTTAAAAAAATTATATAGCATAATTTAGAGAATGGAGGATGTAAGGATTTTTGCGCAATTTCTCCTACTGTTTAAAAGCAGTGGGTTTCCTTGCTGATTGATTATGAAAAAAAAGTATTATTATATATGTCTTTTAATATTTGGCATAACCAGTCTGGTTGGCTGTGCAAATAGTGAAACAGATACAAAAAATACAGAAGTTTTTGAAGCAGTTTATAATATCGAAAGTGGTTTTTTGGAATATAATGGTGTAAACTATGAAATAGATGGTGACAACATAACTGTAGTGGGGCATTACGATTTTGATATAACAGATATAAGTATTCCAGATGCTATTACTTATGAAGATAAAAATTATCCTGTGACTAAGGTTGCTAAAAATGCATTTGAATCAGATTCTGATATTATAAGCTTTACAGCAGGTTCTAATCTTGAAGAAATTGAAGAGAGTGCTTTTTATTCTTGTGATGAATTAAAAACGCTTGACCTTGCAGATAGCGTAAAAATAATTGGAAAAGATTCATTTGGTGGCTGTAGTATGCTATCAGAGATAAAGGGAGTAGGTGCTTTGACAAGTATTTTAGATAATGCTTTTGCATTTTGCACATCTTTGACAAATATCACTATACCTAAAAGTATAGAAAATATGGGTATTGGAGTATTTTCAGAATGTGAAGCATTAGAGCAATGTGAACTAGAAGAGGGCCTGACATTTATTGGAGAAGGAGCTTTTACTAATTGTACAGCTTTGTCAGAAATCAAACTTCCAAGCACTATTAATGCAATTAACGCAGAAGCATTTTGGGGTTGTATGGAGATGGAAAGCTTGGAATTGCCTGACAGTTTAATTTTAATTGGTGAAAGGGCATTTTATGACACAGGAATTAAAACATTGAAGTTACCAGCAGGAATAACAAATATTAATTTTGAAATGCTAGATGGTATGAGTGATTTAGAGAGTATAGAAGTTCCAGAGTCAAAACTGGCTTCATATGAGGCGCAGTTTGATGAGCTTGGAATTGAAATAAGAACTTATAATTGAGAATAGAATAGTCAATGCTGATTTATTATGAAATTTTGTTTGTAAAATTTTGAATCATCTATTTATCTTTTGCGTAAAAATGCCGAAAAATATATAAGAGCAATTTTTATAACAGAAATGTTTTTGTATTGAATTGAAAACAATCATACAATTATATATGAGGGGGCGTATTTATGAGATTGAAGAAATTATTACAGGGGACAGCCTTTACTGTTCTTGCAACAGCAGCATGTTTGGCAGCAGGCAAGACAGATGCATCAGCGCAGATTTCACCAGACGATGTAAAGGTTGATACAGATAAGCAGCAGATGATAGTTACGCCAAAGACAGGTGATAAAGAAGTTGTTATTAGTGTAGCTAAAAAAGGCAAAAAAAGGGGTAATATAACTTTTAAAATGTCTCAATGGGATGTACATGATGTTGTCAACGGTGCTACAGAGGTTAAAGTTGACTTATCTAAACTTAGTAATGTCAAGGATAATTTTATTGCAGTTAAGACAGAAGATATGGATACTCCATTTATTGTAAGGATTCCAGCTGCTGCAAAGGTTAATGTAATAACTTATAATGCAGAAAAACACGAATTGGATTTTAAGGCTGGTGATAAAAAGAGCTATGCAAAGGCTGCTGAAAAATTTCAGTATAGAACGCCATATAGCAGTTGGTCAGAGCCAGAAAAATTAACTGATGGCAAGAAAGCTGATATTTTTAGAAAATATCAATATCAAGGGCTTGGAGTGTATTTAAGAACTCCTGCTACTAAAGATAAAGATACACCACTTACTCCTAATAACGGCGACTATAAGAATGTTTATGATGCCAAAAACCTTGATACTAAACTTTCTGTATATGATTCAGGAAGTTTTCCAGGTAAGATTACAAAGCTTAATATAGCAAAGCAGGCAAAAGGACCATCTGTTCCTGTCCAGTATGGAGCTGGCACTGTAACTATTCCAAAAGCTGTAGAATATCGTGTACTTATTAAAAATAGTGAAACTAATACATATAGTTTTAAACAATTTACAGTAAATACAGAAATTAAAGACGGAGAACCAGCAAACACTGAAACTAAGACAATAGAAACAGCTGATAAATCAAGAGCAACAAAAGATTTTCCAGTAGCCAGATTGCTTAGTACATCAGATACAACACTAGCTACATCAGGTGCGATTGGTGTATTAGAAGTGCGTACTGCCAGTAAAGAAAATGACAGCAGTCCTAAGAGAGCTAAGTGTGCTTCTAACTGGACACGTGTTCCAATAGAAGTGACAGCACCTTTCACTGATGATGAATTAGGCGGTGAAGCAACTATAGCAAGTGCAAATAGTATAATTGCAACTGGAAGTGCTACTGCTACTGATATTGAATATGGTGGCGGTGTTAGATGGGCTAAGATTATGAAAGACGGAAAGCAAGTTGTAGCAGTTACATATGGCACATGTAGTAATGGCAAAGGCACAGTAAGATTTACTAATATAGGTGATGATTCATACCAGATTGTTGTTTCAGAAAACACGGTAAGTTCTATTGATGACTTAGATACAAAAAATGCAAAGACTTTGGCAGCTAGAGGCAGTTCTGCAACCAAAATTTTAAACTTGACAAATGTAAATGATGGATATTATATTTATATACGCAGAGCTGGTAATCAAAGTAAAAAGGTTTGGGCAGGAGTTTATACATTGCTTGGTGTAGTTGATTTTCCTAAAAAAGTTTCGATTCCAACATCTAGTTCAATAGCTCCTAAATAAGATTTTAATGTGTTAATTATAAAAAAACATTCTGTTATCAGTTAAGATATCAGAATGTTTTTTTATTGTTGCAGTTTTTGAGCATTAGTGTTAAGCTAACAGTGGAATGATAAATAATGCGAAAGGGGAAATATTTTTAATTTATGTTTTTTTATGACTATACTTATATTTTAGTGATTATTGGAGGGATTCTCTGTATGCTTGCATCGGCTAATGTAAATAGAACTTATAGCCGATATATGAGCTTTTATAATTCAAGAGGACTTAGGGCAGAGAATGTTGCACAGAAGATATTAAATAATGCGGGTATATTTGATGTGAGGATTGAGCGTATATCAGGGAATCTTACAGACCATTATTCGCCAAGAGAAAAAGTACTTCGTCTGTCAGATTCAGTGTATGGGTCATCTTCAGTAGCTGCTATTGGCGTAGCTGCCCATGAGTGTGGTCATGCAATACAGCATCAGAGAGGATATATACCTATAACAATACGCAATTTAATTGTACCTGTTGCAAATTTTGGTTCAAATGCAGCATGGCCTGTTCTTGTGTTTGGAGCTATTATAAATAATGGCACTCTTGTAAATATAGGAATAATACTTTTTAGTTTTGCTGTGCTTTTTCAGCTTGTAACGCTTCCAGTCGAGTTTAATGCGTCAGGCAGAGCGTTAAAGATATTAAAAGAGCAAAATATTTTGCAGGGCAGGGAATTAAATGGTGCAAAAAAGGTTCTAAGAGCTGCTGCAATGACATATGTAGCTTCAATGGTTGCAATACTTTTACAATTATTAAGACTTTTGTTGATATTTGGAAGAAGAGACCGCAGTAATTAGTATTATATTTATTATTATAGAAAGGGGATGTGGATGTGAAGAAAATATATAAGAGCAGTATTAGTATTATTATGTTATTATGTGTCGTATCTTTTTTCGGCTGTGCTAAGAATAATAATTCTTTTAAGACAGAAAGCAGTAATAGTCCAATCCCCAGTACACCAACTGTATCTGCCTCGCCAGAGCCTGTAAAGGCAGGTACAGATATTGCGCATATTGATGGAATAAGTGAAGATTTTATATATGGAGTAGATATATCAGATATTAAGTCTAAATATGATAATGGCAAAAGGTATTTTGACTTTGATGGCAATGAACTTTTTTATGCGCCAGATAAAGGACAGAAAGGTTTTTGCACATTTCTAAAAGAATGCGGAATTGACTGGGTACAGATACACACAGGATATAATCTTGACGAATTAGAAATTGTTAAAGAGATAGGAAAAATTGCAACTGATGCAGGTCTTCGTGTGCTTATAGATTTATATTATCAGGCAGAAGAAGAATGGCAGGATATGAATATAGAGGAAAAGACAGGAACATTTGAAGAATACACTGTTGAAGTTCTTACAGAGCTTATTGAATATGGCGTGGATATTGGCATGGTGCGGATTGATAATAAATCTGTAGAGGAATTTGCCTCTGAAATAGACTTTGAAAATATCTGTATGTTGATAAATGGCGGCTGTAGTGCTGTACGATATGTTGCTGATACGATGGAGAAAAAAATGCCAGTTGTGCTACATTTTGCAAATATGCCTTTAAGTATATATGGAGTTATTGCAAAAACTCTGGAGGAGAATCAGGTGGACTACGATGTCTTTAGTATTTCTTATACGTATTCAGACAAAATTGTACAAAATATTACAGATAGCATGGCAAAGATTATAAATGAGTATGGTAAAAAAGTAATATTGACAGAGGAAAGAATGAATGTTTATACTTTAAAAGGGAAAAAGGCTATAAAAAAACGTGTTAATGCGGTTACAGATATGATACAATCTGTTGTTAATATGGGAGAAGATGGGATTGGAGTATTTTGTGCTCCCACTTTATTTAATCACAAGGGTATTCCTTTGGAATCTGCCATAGTGGTTTTTTTGTAATATTTTATGGGTTGCATTTTTTCGCATAAAAGTGTTAATATGGATTATATTCACCCAATATATTGAGGAAAGGTATAGGTATTGTAATGTTAAATTGTATTAAAAAAAGAAAAGTTGCAAATAAGTTTTTCATGGTATTTAGTTTTTTTATGCTGTTATCTGTTATATGCAGCAATACAAGGGCAATGGCAGCAGAGTATGGTGCAACGCTTAATACGGATAGAGCGAATGGCGTGTGCACATATACTGTAACTGGCATTGATACTGCTGTTATACAAGAGATGACATTGAAAGTTACTTATAATGATAAAGATGGTGTTGGAAGTGATGTTAGTGTGACATCTGGTGCTAGTTTAGAAACTAATAACATTATTACTGCGCTTGAACAAAAGATTGTTCTTGATAATACAAATTGTGTGAATGGAACATATACTGGTTCTTTTTCAATGGAAAACTTGGACAAGTATGTATTTGAAGAATATAGTGTTTCTTTTATAATGGGGCAAAGTACAGAAAATGCTGAAGCTGTAGTTGTAGATGCTGGCAAGTGTGATTTTACTATACATGAAAATGTTTATAAGTTAGAAGTTGTTGGCAATAGATATGATATAAATAGGACATTTAATTTTACATCAAATTTAAAAGATGAAAATGATATTGCTGTACCAGGAATGAATAATAAAATACAGCTTATTGTGTGGAGGGAGAAGTCAGATATATCAAAAGCAGTGTTGTGTGGTGGAGAGAGGGAACTTACTGGCACGTCAAAGACATGGGAAAATGATTTATCTACAATATGCAATTCATATAATAAATACAATGCTGCAATAGTGCTTGTAAATCAATATATTGAAAAAAATAGTATTATTCTCGCCTCAACAGATTTCCAAGTTTCGCTTGTATATTCCAATGTAGGAAGTAAAAAGTCTGCACCACTTGAAAAGAAAAGTTCTTTTAGAGTTTTTGTTGGTTCATTAAACAGTGGTCTTGGAATTGATAAAGTTAAGTTTAGCATTTATAATAAGAAGAATGAATTAATTTGTAACAAAACTGCTGAACGCAAAGCAGGGACGGCATATTATTATGCAGATATATCATTAAAATCATTGGATTATAAACTTGATGTCTATACAATTAAAGCTACTGTTACTGATAATGTCGGCAATAAAAGGCTGCTGTCAAAGACAGGCAAAGTAGATATGAGAATGGTAAGAGGTACGATGGACATACAGAAAAAAGCAAGTGCTGTATGCAATTTCAAGATAAAAGACTTTTACATTCCAGGCAATGCTAAAAATGTTAATTTTAATATTTATATAAAGAAAGATGGAAAACAGAAGTTTTATAAGAAGTTTCCAGGAGTGTATACATCATCTTCAAAATCTTATGCAGCAGATATGACATTTGCTGAAAGAGGCAATTATATTGCTTATGCGTATGTTACTACCCAATGGGGAAAGAATGTTTTACTAAATAAAAAGCCATTTCAGATAAGAAAGTCCGATTTAGGCAAGAATGGCTGGATTTATGAAATTTACGGTGGCAGAGAATACAAGCTTTATTATAAAAACAATAAGTTAGTTACTGACCTTACGGATATACTTGGACTAAAAAAAACTGGCAACAAGTTGTATCTTGAGGTAAACAGAGCAGCAGGCTGTGTAACTGCTTATGCTTATGATAATGATAAAAAAGCATACATAATACCTGTAAAAACATTTACTGTTTCTGTGGGCAGGGACACTTCAAGCACAGGAACAGCCGCTTCACTTAATATAAATACTTCCTTTACACCACTTGGCTCATATTCTATCTCTGGTAATGGAGCAGCAACGAAGTATACATTAAAACCTATGAATGAACCTGACGGAAGTGTAGTCTATGCAAGATGGGCTACACATATTGTTGGTAATGTTTATTTTCATGCAATAGCTGTTGGAAGTCAGTCGCATTATGCACTTAACCCTTCAACTTATAATAAACTTGGTTCTCCTGCATCTGCAGGGTGCATTCGTATGACTGTTGCTGATGCAAAGTGGATATATGACTATGTTTCTTCAGGTTCAGAAGTAAAGATAGTAGCGGGTAGTTCTTCAAAACCAGGGCCTCTTGGAAAAGCTCGTACAATAACAGTTGATTATTCCATAAACTATGACCCTACTGACCCAGATGTGCCAAATTCAAGAAAGAAGGCAGATTATAGTGCAGGACATATCAGCGGATATATGACAAAAACTGGTAAAAAAGTAGGATATTAATTTTTCATGATTGTATATTTTTGATATAATCTTTAATAAAGATTATACATGGAAGATTATAAAAGGAGAGCTAAATTATGAATAAAGCAGGAATACCCTTTGAAAAGATAAAATCTGATATGTTAAAAGATGAAGAATTTAAAGCAGAGTATGAAAAATTAAAGCCTAGGTATGAAGCTATCGAACAGATTATAAAGGCCAGAAAAGAACAAAATATAACACAATCAGAGCTTGCAAAAAGAGTAGGTACACAAAAAAGCAATATTTCAAGATTAGAAAGTGGTAACTATAATCCTAGCTTAGATTTTCTTGTAAAAGTAGCTGAATCGTTGGGAAAAAACTTAAATATACAAATAAAATAGTAATGATTTTTTTATTATCTAAAAAAATTTTGGAGGTTATTATGGCAAGTATAAAACCATTTAAAGCAGTTAGACCAAACAGCGAGGCTGCATACAAAGTTGCAGCATTACCATATGATGTCTATAATAGACAAGAGGCTAAGGAAGCAGTTAAGGACAATGAGTTATCTTTTTTAAGGATTGATAGAGCTGAAACGCAATTTCCAGATAATGTCAATACGTATGCGCCAGAAGTTTATTTAAAAGCTAAAGAGATATTTGAAGAAATGGTAAATAATGGTACTTTTATTACAGACAATGACAGATGCTATTATATTTACCAGCTTTCTATGAACGGCAGAAAACAGACAGGAATTGTTGCGTGTGCAAGTATTGATGACTATATAAATAATGTTATTAAGAAACATGAAAATACACGCAAGGAAAAGGAAAAAGATAGAATACAGCATATAGAGGCACTTAGCGCACAGACAGGTCCTGTATTTTTAGCATATCGTTCACAGAAATGTATAAACGATATAGTTGAAAGGGTTATTTCAGAAGAGAAGGCATTGTATAATTTTACTGCAGATGATGGAGTGGGACATATAGTGTGGAAAATTACAGATATCGAAGATATTACTACTATTGAAAATGCATTTGCAGCGATAAACGATATCTATATAGCAGATGGACATCATCGTGCAGCTTCAGCAGTAAAGGCAGGACTTAAAAAAAGAGAAGCTTGTAAAAGTTATGATGGAACAGAGGAATTTAACTATTTTCTTTCAGTACTGTTTCCAGATGAAAGCCTTATGATTATGGATTACAATCGCTCGGTTAAAGATTTAAATGGTCTGTCAGAGCGTGAATTTATGGACAAAGTTAATGCTTATTTTAGCATTGTAAAATTAGATGACGCAAAACATCCATCTAAAAAGGGTGAAATTGCAATGTATCTTAATAAAAACTGGTATATGCTTACGACAAAAAAAGACCTTATAAAAGCAAAAGATGCAGTGGAAGCACTTGATGTATCAGTATTGCAAGATTATATATTAGATCCTGTACTTGGAATTAAAGAACCAAGGACAGACCCAAGGATTGACTTTATCGGTGGAATTAGAGGACTTGAAGAACTTAAAAGACGAGCAGATAGCGATATGAAAGTATCATTTGCGCTATATCCTGTTTCAATAGCAGAGCTATTTGCAGTAGCTGATGCAGGATATCTTATGCCGCCTAAGTCTACATGGTTTGAGCCAAAACTTAGAAGTGGTTTGTTTATTCATAGAATTTAATGACTCTGTTTGTCGCAACCTTTGTAAATACAATAGGTTGTGGCAATTTTTTTATTTGTTTTTTTTAATTTTTTTGGTATACTATAATTACTATGCTATTATAAAATTTTGGAGATTGATTATGAATGAGGTGGATTATGGATAAGAAGTTATATAATTTAATGGATTGGGAGGGAATTGAGTCAGTTGTATATTCTGATGGAGACCACCCTGAAAAAATATTAGGGCCACATAAAGTAAAAGGTGGCGTACTTGTATACACCTTTTTACCAGATGCAGTATCTGTGCGTTTGAAAATTAAGTCAAGCGGCAAGTGCTATGATATGGAAGAAGCCGATGAGGCAGGTGTATTTGCTGTGCTGATACCAAGCAAAAAAATAGAAGCCTATACATTTATTGCTGAATATGCTCAAAATGCAGCTGTAGAGTTTAATGACCCATATCTTTATACAGATATTATAGGTGGGAGTGACACAAGGCGTTTTGAAAAAGGTGTGTATTATGATATATACAAATGTTTTGGAGCACATCCTATCGCTATAGATGGCTGTCTTGACGATGCAGAAATAAGATGGGACGTCACAGAAGATACAGATAAAAAGAAGAAAAAGAATACTGTATATGGGGTTCATTTTGCGGTATGGGCTCCGAATGCAGCACGTGTAAGTGTTGTAGGTGATTTTAATTTTTGGGACGGAAGGCGACATCAGATGTGTCGTGTGGGTGATTCAGGTGTATTTTCTATATTTATACCTGAGATTTTGCTTGGCGATATTTATAAGTATGAGATTAAAAAAGATTATAAAACAGTATTTTTAAAGACTGACCCATATGGTTTTGCATGTGAACAGCGGCCTGATAATGCAAGTGTTGTCACCAATTTGGAGGGTTATAAATGGACTGATAGTGCATGGCTTGCACAGCGAAAGGAAAAAGATTACAGCAAAGAGCCTATGTCAATATATGAGGTACATCTTGGTTCGTGGCGCAAGAAAGAGTATAAAGGTGACAAGATTCCAAAGTGTGATGAAGAGTTTCTTAATTATAGAGAAATAGCGCCATTACTTGCTAATTATGTAAAGGAAATGGGGTATACGCATATTGAACTGCTGCCTGTTATGGAACACCCACTTGATGAGTCATGGGGTTATCAGGTCACAGGCTATTATGCAGTTACTTCAAGATATGGTACACCACAGGATTTTATGTATTTTGTTGACTATATGCATAAGAAAAATATAGGTGTAATACTTGATTGGGTTCCTGCGCATTTTCCAAGAGATGCCAATGGACTTGCAAGATTTGATGGAACGTGTATTTATGAAAATCCAGATGAAAGAAGAGGAACGCACCCTCATTGGGGAACTCTTATATTTGACTATGGCAAGCCAGAAGTTGACAATTTCCTTATTGCCAATGCACTTTTTTGGGTTGACAAATACCACGCAGATGGCATACGAATGGATGCGGTTGCATCAATGCTGTATCTTGATTATGGTAAACAAAATGGTGAATGGCTTCCTAATATCTATGGCAGCAATGAAAATCTTGAGGCTGTTGCCCTGTTAAAAAAACTTAGCAATGCCTTGCATAAAAGAAAAGATGGCGCACTTCTTATTGCAGAAGAATCAACGGCATGGCCTTTAGTAACTGGCAATACAGAGAGTGGTGGTCTTGGTTTTGATTTGAAGTGGAATATGGGCTGGATGAATGATTTTACAAGTTATATGCAGACAGACCCACTTTATAGAAAAGGAAGACATGGCACACTTCTTTTCAGTATGGTTTATGCTTACAGTGAAAACTTTATACTTGTATTTTCACATGATGAAGTTGTGCATTTAAAAGCGTCAATGCTTATGAAGATGCCTGGCGATATGGAGCAAAAATATGCTAATCTAAGAGCAGCATATGGCTTTATGATGGCACATCCAGGTAAGAAACTTTTATTTATGGGGCAAGAGTTTGCTCAGGAAGAAGAGTGGAATGAAAAAGAGAGTCTTTTGTGGGAGGAGGCTAAAAAAACAGAACACAGTGTATTTAGAGATTATGTTAAAGCACTTAATAAGTTTTATTTAAAGCATCCGTGTCTCTATGAAAGCGATTATGATGAAATAGGCTTTGAATGGATAAGCAGTATGGACGCAGACCACAGTGTTGTTACATTTGTAAGAAGAACATCGGATAAAAGCGAACAGCTATTGTT
The DNA here is from genome assembly GCA_002361175.1 of Lachnoclostridium sp. UBA3320. GTDB lineage: Bacteria > Bacillota > Clostridia > Lachnospirales > Lachnospiraceae > Butyribacter. The sequence goes on from DESG01000105.1 coordinate 13,026, forward strand.
TATCTTTAATTTTACACCTGTGATATATGAAAATTTCAGAGTAGGTGTTCCATTTGAAGGCAAATATAAAGAAATATTTAATAGTGATGATGTTATTTATGGCGGAATGGGTCATTTAAATAAACGCCAGAAAAATTCTACAAAAATATCATGGAACGGCAGAGATAATTCTATAGTTATTGAAGTTCCTCCTCTTGGAATGAGTGTATGGAGTTGTAAAGCTTAATGGAAAGGGTATGATATGCTTGTCTAAAATGTATTGTATGTGTTTACTTGCAACAAGTGATATTACTTCAATGGCAGGAAGTGAAATTAAAATAGAAGATGTTGAACAGGTCATGAACTCTGAGGCAACAACTGCAGAAAAAACAAATTTTTTTATACAGTATTTACTTTCACAAAGGGAAACGGTACTTAATTACTTGCTCCATCTTTTATTAACTATCGGACTTGCTATATTGGTGTTTATTATTGGAAGAAAAATTGTCAAAAGAATGCTGAATATGACAAGCAGATGGATGGGAAAGAACAATGTTGAAGTTGATATCCAGAGATTTGTTATGTCTTGTGCAGGGCTTGTTTATAATATTTTGCTTATCTTTATTGTGGCAGGAATATTAGGTGTTGGAGCAAGTTCACTATTTGCAATGATTGGTTCTGCAGGGCTTGCTGTAGGGCTTGCACTACAGGGAAGTTTGTCAAATTTTGCAGGAGGAGTGCTTATACTTTTGCTTAAACCGTTTAAGGTTGGAGATTATATAATTGCTGTAGGCGAAGAGGGTACAGTAGAAAGTATTGATATTTTTTATACGAGAATACATACTACTGACAATAAAGTCATAGTTATACCAAATGGTACAATTTCTAATTCAAGTGTTACCAATACTTCAAATCAAGAAGATAGAATGTTGATTCTGGATTTTATGGTTCCATATCATATAGAAACTGCTAAGGTGCGTGCAGTTGTGATGAGTGTTATGCGAAGTGAAGAGCGCATCTGCCATGATAAGGATATGAGTGTAATTGTATTTAAACTTAATCCAGTACGTATCAAAATGCAGGCCAGAGCATGGGTAAAAAATATTGATTACTGGAATACACGATTTGATATGCTCGAAAAAATGAAAGAAGAACTTTTGGATGCAGGAATTGATATTTCGTAATAGTCAATATACAGAAAGCTGGTGAGATAAGATGGTAAAGTATTATAAGACAGATGATAGGAAGATTCATGAGGAGAAAGGTCCTGTAGATGGTGTATGGATAGATATGCGCAGTCCTACAATAACAGAGGGAGAAAAAATGGCAAAGGAACTTGGAATAGATATAAGCGATTTGCTTGCTCCTTTAGATGATGAAGAAAGTTCACGTGTGGAACTTGAAGATGGATATACACTTATACTTGTGGATATTCCAGCGTTAGAAATACGACATGACAAGGAAGCTTATACTACAGTACCTCTTGGTATTATACTGGCTCAGGATATGATTATTACAGTGTGTTCTGTGGACACACCTATTCTTCAAGCTTTTGTAGATGGCAGAGTAAAGGAATTTAGTACTAAGAAAAAATTAAGATTTGTATATCAAATATTGTTTAGAGTAGCTTCTTATTATCAGACAAATCTTAGAATTATTGATAAAAAACGCACAGAAATAGAAGAGCGTATAGACGACAATACAAAAGATGTTGATTTGATTGATTTACATGCACTTGAATCTACACTTGTATATTTTGCAACTTCACTGCGAGCTAATGCAGTTGTACTTGATAGACTTACAAGATATAAAAGGCTTGAACAGTACCCAGATGATAAAGATTTACTTGGAGATGTAATAGTTGAAAATCAACAGGCTATTGAAATGACAACAATTTATAGGGATATTATAAATGGTACAAGAGATTTGATGTCGTCTGTTATTGACAATAGGCTTAATAATGTAATGAAGACTCTTACATCTATTACGCTTGTAATGGGCATTCCTACACTTGTTTCTGGGATTTATGGAATGAATGTAAATAGCAGATGGGTACCTCTCGCCAATATGCCACATGGCTTTAGCATAATATGCCTGTTTGTTATAATTGTGTGCATTGCACTGTTATTAATATTGCACCGCAAGCGTTTTTTGTAGATGTTAAAGAATTGTAAAAAATGCAAGATTCTAAACACTTTCAATATTTAGAATCTTGCATTTTGTTAATATTTTAATCATTTTTTAAATATTTTTCGTATGTTGCAATAGTTTGTTCCATTGCTTTTGGTCCTGGAGCGCCTATTGTATTTCTCTTTTTTATACATGTCTCCATACTGATTGCATCATATATGTCTTTTTCAAAGATTGGACATATTGCCTTGTATTCATCTAAAGACAATTCATTAAGGGACTTATTGTTGTCAATACAGTAAAGTACAAGCTGTCCGATTATCGTATGTGCATCCCTAAATGGTATGCCATGGTTTACAAGATAGTCGGCAGCATCTGTAGCATTAGTAAAACCGCCTTCTGCGCTCTTTCGCATATTGTCTTTGTTAAATGTAAGCGTGTCAAACATACCTTTAAATAAAAGTATACATCCTTTTGTTGTATCTATAGCATCAAAAACCAGTTCTTTATCTTCCTGCATATCTTTATTATATGCAAGAGAGAGTCCTTTCATTGTAGTAAGCAGAGACATAAGTGTGCCATAGACACGTCCAGTTTTACCTCTGATAAGTTCTGCTATATCAGGATTTTTCTTTTGTGGCATAATGCTGCTGCCAGTGGAGTATGAATCGTCTATTTCTATAAACTGGTATTCATTAGAATTCCAAATAGTTATCTCTTCGCAAAAACGGCTTAAATGCATCATTATAATAGACATTGCAGATAAAAACTCTATAAGGTAGTCTCTGTCTGAAACGGCATCTATGCTATTAAGCGCAGGTCCTTTAAAATTCAGAAACTTTGCCGTATATTCTCTGTCAAGTGGGTATGTAGTGCCTGCCAGTGCACCTGAACCAAGAGGACAGTAATTCATTCTTTCATAAATATCTGTTAGGCGTGACCTATCTCTTTTAAACATTTCAAAATAAGCACCTATATGATGAGCGAGTGTGATAGGCTGTGCTTTTTGTAAATGTGTGAAACCAGGCATTATAGTGTCTGTATTTTCTTTTATTATTTTAAGAAGACTTTCTAAAAGGTCTTTTAAAAGACTATTTATTTCAAATATCTCTTTGCGAGTATAGAGTTTCATATCAAGTGCCACTTGGTCATTGCGGCTTCTGCCTGTATGCAGTTTCTTACCAGCCTCGCCAATCCGCTCGGTTAGATGTGCTTCTACGAAACTGTGAATATCCTCATATGTTCCATCTATTTCAAGCTTACCTGATTCGATATCTGCAAGTATGCTTTTAAGTCCTGTGATAATTGATTCCTTATCTGCATTTGTAATAATTTGCTGTCTCGCAAGCATTGTTACATGGGCAATACTGCCCTCTATATCTTCTTTATAAAATTTCTGGTCGAATGAAATAGAAGCATTAAAATTGTGTACAAGTTCGTTGGTTGCTTTTGTAAAACGTCCGCCCCAAAGTTTCATAATCTTTTCCTCCATACAATCTTTGCTTTATAGAAATGCCGGAATGAATAACATTCCGGCATTTAGTGAAACCAGTACGTTCACCGCTTTTTAGTAACTTGCTGGTGCAAGATTAGTCCTCAGCTTCAGGTTTATTATCTGAAAATTCAATAAAATCATCATCAAAGCTGTCTGAATAATCATCTGTGTCATAATCTTCAAGATAATCAGGTGTAAAATATCTGTATACAGCGTATGCGATTCCTGCAACAGCGGCAACAGCACCAATAACTGCTAATATAATGAATATTGTATTCTTGTTCTTTTCTTCAAGCTCTTTCTTGTGTAACAATTCGTTTAGTTTAGCAGTATTTAAAAATTCTTCAATTTTTGAGTTTACACACATAGCATAATACCCCCTTCTATAATTTAAAGATGTACTCATATGATACAGTATACCATATTATAAATATAATATCTATAATTATATTGGGATTTTTAAACTTTTTTTAATTTTGCAAATGAAGCCATCATTTTTCGCATACCCACACTGTCAAAATTAACACAAACCTCATAATCACCTGCTTTTTTATTAAGACTTGTTACTGTACCTTCACCAAACTTAGTATGTTTTATCCTGTCGCCCTCTTTGTAATCAATAGATGTTAAAGATTTAGTAGCAAATAGCTGTTTTCCTGCGGCAGCATCCGTTCTGTTCTTTTGCATAGCTGTTTTGTCAATAAATGGAGTTTCTTTCTTGCTCTGCTTAAATGCATTCTGTATATCAAGACGGCTCTGTTTTATAAGGTAACGAGGTATCTCGTTTAAAAAGCGTGATGGAGGGTTATACTGCTGTTCGCCATTTCTAAAACGACAGATTGCACAACTTAATGACAACTTCTTCATCGCTCTTGTAATGCCCACATAGCAAAGCCTGCGTTCTTCCTCCATCTCTTCAATTTCAGCACTGGTTACTGCTTTATAGCCTGGAAAAATGCCATCTTCCATACCAACAATATATACATATGGAAATTCAAGACCTTTTGCACTGTGCAATGTCATAAGCAGTACAAGGTCGTTGTTTTCGTCTACATTGTCAATATCTGCAACAAGTGCTACTTCCTCAAGAAAACCTGAAAGCGTTGGGTTATCTGTACTTTTTTCATATGCAGCAACTTTGTTTAAAAGCTCTTCTATATTTTCAATACGCCCTAAAGACTCTTCTGTATCTTCCTCTTCAAGTAATTTAACATACTGTGTCTCTTCAATAACCTCACGCATAAACTCTGTAAGGCTTATGTTAGGGTCAGCAATATGTCGTTTAAAAGATTCTATAAGGCTTACAAATGACTGGAGTTTGGCGGCACTTCTTTTTACGCCGTCAATATATTCATAATTTTGTAAAGCTTCATAAAAACTGTACCCACATTCTGCGGCATACATAGATATACGGTCAATAGTTGCAAGCCCTATACCTCTTTTTGGTACATTAATTATACGTTTTACAGAAATATCATCCATTCCATTTTCTATTGTACGCAAGTAAGCAAGCATATCTTTTATTTCCTTGCGCTGGTAGAAATTAATTGCACCTACAATTTTGTAAGGAATATTGCTTGTGACAAGCTTTTCCTCAAAAATACGAGACTGTGCATTAGTACGATATAAAATAGCAAAATCCTTGTATAAGGCCTGTCCAGAAGAAACAGCATAGCTAATTGCGTCAGCTATTTCTGATGCCTCTTCGTATTCATTGGCAAATCGGTTAAAGTAAATTAAATCTCCTTTTTCTTTCTGCGTCCAGAGTGATTTGTCTTTTCTTACAGTATTATTGTGTATAACAGCATTAGCAGCATTAAGGATATTTTTTGTAGAGCGGTAATTCTCTTCAAGTTTTATTACTCGTGTTTCTGGATATGCCTGTTCAAAATTTAATATATTGTAAATATTTGCTCCACGGAATTTATAAATTGACTGGTCGTCATCACCAACTACACATAAATTGTGCAAAATTAAACCATCTTCATCTTTTGTATTTGCTAAAAGGTGTATAAGCTTAAACTGTGCCGTGTTGGTGTCTTGATACTCATCAACCATTATGTATTTAAAGCGATTTTGGTAATATGAAAGTATGTCAGGGTTATTCTTAAAAAGCTCTACAGTTTTTGTTATTAAATCATCAAAATCAAGAGCATTAGCATCTTTAAGTCTTTTTTGATACTCGGTGTATACATGTGAATACAGCTCTTTGTTATAATCTCCCATTGCTTTAAGCGCATATTGTTCTGGTGTAATAAGCTCGTCTTTTGCCGATGAAATTACGCTTAAAAATGCACGTTCCTTGTATTTTTTCGGGTCAAGGTTGAGATATTTAATAACTTCACGCATAAGGGTCTTCTGATCATCACTGTCATATATTGTAAAGCTTCTGGTATAGCCTATAGCTTCAATGTATCTGCGGAGTATACGCACACACATTGAATGAAAAGTGCTGACCCATACATCCTGTGGATTTTTACCAGACACTATCTTATCAACACGCTCACGCATCTCACCAGCCGCCTTATTAGTAAATGTAAGTGCAAGTATATTCCATGGATTTACACGATATTCACTTATAAGGTAAGCAATTCTGTGTGTAAGAACCCTTGTCTTTCCTGAACCAGCGCCCGCTAGAATAAGGAGTGGTCCTTTAAAATGTTTAACTGCTTCTTCCTGTTCGGGGTTTAGCCCTTCTAAAATCTTCATAATAAATCTTTACTCTTCCTTTCAAAATATGAAAATCTTTACTTATATATTGGACATATATAAAAATTGAGGATGCCAAAACATCCTCATTTCCTAAACTACTACTTGAAAAACTAAATAAAGTAGTTTATAATCAGCATAGAAAGCATCAAAGGATATTCCCATGTCCAATGGTTGCAATGGAAACTTAATGATGTTACTTTAAGTTATTAGGCTGTCTCCTATTCGCCGTAAGAGATAGCCTATTTCCAGAAGGGCAACCACCAGACTATCCTCACGTTATTCTAATCTGACTGTAGATATTTTACCATATATTACAAAATAAAACAAATATTTTATGTCTGTAATAATTAATCTATAAATTATCTCTATATTCTTTAGCAGTTTCAAAAAACTTTATAATTTTTTCACTATCATTTGAGGCAATAGCATTTTTGATGTCTTCAAGGCTTTTTATATATTCACCCAGAAAATTTGTTATACACCCAGAATTTGTAAGGCATATATTTTGCCACATCTCAGGTGAAGATGAAGAAATTCTTGTAATATCTTTAAAGCCACCAGCCGCCAGCCTGCCATATATGCCATCTTTATCATGCAGTGCCACAAGGTTTACAAGGGAAGATGCTATAACATGTGGACAGTGGCTTATTGCTGCCGTTATAAGGTCATGCGTTATATAATCCATAATTTCACAGTATGAGCCTGATGCTTTGACAAAGCCAGCCATCCAGTCTGTAAATTCTTTCGGTGTATCAACTGTAGGAGTCAATATATAATACGCCCCTTCAAGTAATGAAGCATCTGAATTGTTATATCCTGTTTTTTCAGAACCCGTCATTGGATGACCACCTATAAAATTATAAGAAAGTCCAAGCTCTAAGGCAGCTTTATAAATATTGCCTTTGACACTGCCAACATCTGTAATTATGCAGTCTTTTTTTATGTATGGCGCAAGCTGTTTAAGATATGAAACATTGGTCATAACAGGCGCACATAAAAATATAACATCACATTTGGAAAAGTCTTTAAGTGATGTACTAATCTCTGAAAGCACACCATCTTTCTTAGCTATTTCAAGTTTTGGGTGCGGCTTTGTAACATAGTAATTGTATGCAGTAATATATGAAGATGGGTATAAATTGCGTAGAGAATGCGCAATAGAGCCTCCTATAAGACCAAAACCGGTAAATCCAAAATTTAAAGTTTCCTTATCTATTAGTGGTTTATGTAGTGTTTTATTTTGTGTGTTCATAACATGCCGCCCTTCATATATCTAAAATTAAAAACTTTCTTGTATATTTTAATCTAGTGGCATAACAGTTGTCAAGTCTGTCATTATGGATGATGAGGAGAAACAATTGTGTAACATTTCTGGATTGGGACAGAGAAACATATCCATATTTACTGCTTTGGGATGAGACATCAGATGAAGCAAGATTTACAGATGAACTTAATAAAAATATGCAAAAAGAAGATTTTATGAAAGTACATTTTACTAGTATGCTCAAGTATATGGCAGACCAAGATAAATTTCTTGCCATGATGGGTGAGCAGCCACAGAATTATCTTAATGTGGCTGCTTATGTAGAAAAAAATGGTTTGGTTGTCTATGGATTTGCATGTATAGCTGACAAAGAGTCAATTTTAAAACTCCAGCAGGAGAATGCAGTATATGAGATTTATACACAGAAACTATAATACGTATTTTGCAATTTTTGTATCGTGTTTCATAATGTGATTTCCAAGCCAAGCATAGAGAAAATCCAGAAGATTTTCCAAAAATTCTTTTGGATTTTCTACTTTTTCTCCCATATCTCTGTCAGACATACGTTCAATAAAAGAAGCATGGGCATTTCTCTGAAAATCAAGCTCTGGAAAATTATGTGCTTCCATAATTTCTTCTTCATGACTAAAATGAGTCTGTGTATATTGCTCCAGCCTATCTAACAGCGCAAGTACTTCGTCATATTTGTCATCAGTGTAATTTTCTTCTACCAGTTTATAAACATCATTGATAATTGCAAAGAGTGTTTCATGTTCCTTGTCAATCTGCTCTATGCCAGTATGGTATTTAGGAAGAAATTCACAGTAGACAACCTCGTCTGTATTATTTTCTTCATTATGACGGACTACTGGAGTCTTTGACAGAGGAACTACTTTTCCAATCAATGTATCACTGTTTAAAATATGTCCATAGAGCCATTTAATCATATAAACCAGTAAATCTTTAGTGATTGGACGTTTTTCCTCATCATCCAGTCCAATTAAATCAATGGACAGCATCTTATCCATAAAGAACTGATGGGCAAAACGCTGTCTTTGCAGCTCGGGGTCATTGTGTCTCTCCATCCATGCTTCTTCATGGGCAAAATGATTTTTACCATATTCAATAAAATACTGGATATAGTCTTCAATCTCCATTTTATTTACATTATCTTTAACATTGGTTAGTGTATCAAATAAATGATTAATGATTTCAAACAACTGTTTATGTTCCTCGTCAATTATATCAATTCCTGTCATACAGTCCTGTGTGAATTTAAACATAATAAAATCCTCCTTAACATCAAAATTTTGGTTAGTCCCATTATAACTTTGCCTAGTTCCATTTTCAAGCTTTGATTAGTGTTTTAATAATTCCAAATTTTATTTTTTTAGATGTAATAATTTGTTCTTATGGATTGTTAATATAGTGAAAGGCTTTTAAATTTATTATTTGCAGTTAATGAGAGGAGGGAGAGATGGAAAGATGGATTATGAACGGCTTGTAGAGGAAAATATTGATTTTGTATATCGAGCGGCATTGTGCTATTGCAAAAATCCTAGTGATGCAGAGGATATTGTACAAAATACATTTTTAAAACTTCTGCAGTCAAAACAGAAATTTCAAGATGCAGAACATATACGAAAATGGCTGGTTCGGGTTGCTATAAACGAATGTAAAAATATGTGGAAATCTTATTGGAACAGAAATGTAGTTTCATTGGATGCACTGGAATATGAAGGGAAAACAAAACAGACAGTAGAACAGAGGGAATTGTTACAGGCGGTTATGGGACTTTCACCGAAATACCGTATTGTAGTTCATCTGTATTATTATGAAGGATACCATGTCAGGGAGATTGCGGACATGCTCCATCTTTCCGAATCTAATGTGCAAATACGTCTTATGCGGGCAAGAAAGAAATTAAAAGAATATTTAAAGGAGGAATAACTTATGAGAGATATGAATCAAAATATTTATAAAGATGCTATGAATACTATGTGTGCTCCTAAAGAACTAGTTAACAAAGTAAAAAAACTGGATTCTGGGGTAGCGCAGGAAAAAAGGAAAAATAACAGGCAGTGTTATAGAAAAATAGCAGTGGCAGCAGCAGTGGTATTTTTTATGGCTCTTGTTATCCCAAATACATCTGTTGCCAGCTATGTCAAGGAAATATTTTCAGGTTTCTGGGGCAGCCAGAATGAAGTGGATTCTTTTGTAAAGAATGGCGGCTATGTAGATAATGACAAACATATTAAGGTATCTGTAGAAGAAGTACTGTCAGATGGGGTTTGTGTCCAAGCGGTTGTAAAATATACAGCAAAAGATGAAAAAGGTATAAAGTGGCTGAAAGATTATAAACCAAAAAGCAATGCTGAAACAGGCAGCTCTTTTAAAGGTGAATTATGTATTGAACCAGACTTTTATCATGGAAATGGAGTAAGTGGTGCATACAGCTATGAAGAGCTGGAAGAATACAAAAGTGATGAAGAACGGTACTTTGCTGTGCAATATCTAGCAAATGAGCCTATGAAAAAGTGTATATTACATTATGCATTGGTCTCTGGCCCAAAAGAGATGGAACTTGATATTAACTGCAATGTACCTGTTTATAGATACAATTTGAAAGCTGAAGGTGAAGAAAAAATAAGCCGTTTTTACGAGCCGTTAAAAATCCGTATCTCTAGATTATCTATTATTGCATTTGGAAAAGATACTGGTATATTTGCAGAATATTCAGATGAGTTTACGTCAGCATTTAGTAAAGAGTATATGGAAGAGGATGATAAAGAAAACTTTCGTTCTGTAAAAATAGTAAAAAAAGATGGGAGCAAAACGGAGCTTGATTTTATAGGAGCTTATCTTGGAGGTATCGGGAAAAAAGCAATGGAAGAAAATAAAGGATGTGATTGTTTAGTTTTTTCCCAAAATTTATGCCATCTGGATTATAACTTGAATGAAAATGGTAAATTAGAGATAAATCCTTCTATTACAAACATTCAGCCAGAAGAAATAACTGGCATTGAACTGGAAAATGAAAGGAAAAAAGTGATTTACTGGTTTGAATAATCCTGCAAACACGAAGAAAACAAAAATATAGTGCTGGCAGTAAAAGTCAGCACTATATCTGCTTAATAACACTATCAGCTATTTAAAAAATTAACAATATCCTTATAAACCTTTTCATTGCCTGTCTCATTTAGAATTTCATGGCGCATATCAGGGTATTTTATTTGCTTTATATTTTTAAACCCTGCTGCCTTTAGTGCATTTATACTTGTCCTGCTGCCTTTTTCAAATCCTGTTGAAGGGTCTTTTTCACCTCTTAAAGCCAGTATTGGCAGTTTTTTGTTGATATTTTTATAATATCTGGTTTCTGTCATATTCCAAGTTAGGTGGAATAAATCATTAAATGCAGAAACTTTAAATCCGTGCCCACAATATGGGTCTCTAATATAGGCAAGTACATTTTCCTCATTCTTACTAATCCAGTCAAGTGGTGTCTTTGGATTAGCTATTGTCCTGTTAAAGCTTCCAATAGAAAGATATTCAATAAGAATTGAATGGTAGTTTGCTCCTTTAATTTTTGCAATAGTATCTGTTAAAATCATTCCAAATATCAGAGCAGGTTTTCCAGGGCTGCAAGGATATCCTGACAATATAATTCTTTCATAATTAGCAGACTGTGTTTGTAAAAGGTTTCTTGCAATAATAGTCCCCATAGAATGTGCAAGAATAATGACTTTACCAGTTTTAAACCTTTTCTTTATGTAAGCAGTTATCCTTTTTTGGTCTGACAAAAGATATTTATATCCATCTGTTTCTTTAAAAAAGCCAAGTTCTGGTGCATGATATCCATGTCCACGCATATCAGATGAAACAACAGTATAACCTGCTTTATTTAAGATACTTATAAGTTCTTCATACCGTTCTTGGTGTTCTTCCATTCCATGTATAATCTGGACATATCCTTTCGGATTACGCGTTTCAAATACATGCAGGCACAACTTATAATCATCCTTTGCGTTAATTAATACCTCTTCCATAATTTTCCTCACTTCTGCGCTACTTTTGCGCATAATCAGTTTATAACTTTTCCAGTCTAGTATATCACAATTTTTCAATTATTACCATATCGGTAGCAACTATTAGTTCTGACGATTAAATATATTTATACTTTTCAATATGGAATTGAGAAAACCTTTTTGATATAGTATAATAAGCTATCAGGGAGGCATTTTTATGAGACAAAGAATACTTATTGTTGAAGATGATTTAGAAATCAATAAATTACTGACTGATTTTTTAGAAGAAAATGGTTATGAAGTGTTCTGTCTGTATGATGGACTTCATGTATTAGACTATTTGCAGGAAAACAAGATTGATTTACTTGTGTTAGATATTATGCTTCCTTATCGAAGTGGGGATATTGTTTTGTCAAATATACGTAAACAATTTACACTTCCTGTTATAATTATCTCTGCCAAAGAAACAACACAAAATAAAATTGATTTATTGCGTTTGGGTGCAGATGACTATATTACAAAGCCGTTTGATATGGAAGAAGTTCTTGCGAGAATAGAAAGTAATTTGCGTAGAGTACAATTTCAAAATAATTCACAAAATGTATTGAAATACGAAGATTTGATATTGGATTTTGAAAAAAACTTAGTTTCTGTACAGGGAATTGAACTTTCATTAACAGCAAAAGAATTTTCTATATTAGAACTATTAATGAAATATCCTGATAAGGTTTTTTCAAAAGCAAACCTTTTTCAAAGTGTTTGGGGAATGGAATATATCAATGAGGATAACACCTTGAATGTGCATATTAGCAACCTACGAAATAAGTTAAAAAATATTTGCCCAGAAAAAGAATTTATAGATACAGTTTGGGGTATCGGTTATCGTCTGCATAGAACTAAGAAATAATCTCTTAGGCTTTATATTTTCTTTATGATTTTTTGCTGCTATTTAAGAATTTCTTTATAGATATTCTTTATACTGGAAAAAATAAAGGAGGTGCAAAATATGGATTCAGTTATTTTACAAGCGCAATCATTGACTAAAAAATATAAACATACCATAGCATTAGACCATATCAATTTACAACTTGAAAAAGGTAAAATCTATGGCTTTATTGGTCAAAATGGAGCAGGGAAGACTACATTTTTAAGATTAATTACTGGTTTAGCATTTCCAACAAGCGGTACATTATCTTTATGGGGAAAATCAGGAACAACAGCATTGCAGGAGCAGCGGAAACGGATTGGGTGTATGATTGAAACGCCAGCTCTATTCCCAACAATGACTGCATATCAGAACATGGAGGTTCAGCGTATTCAACGAGGGATTCCTGATAAAGAAATTATTGGCAAAATTTTAGAAATGGTTGGCTTAAAAGATATACATAAAAAAACTGTTCGTAATTTTTCTTTGGGTATGCGACAACGTTTAGGTATTGCGATTGCATTTTTGAATACACCAGAGTTTCTGATTTTGGATGAGCCAATCAATGGGCTTGACCCTGCTGGTATTGTTGAAATTAGAAATCTTTTAAAATCTCTGAATAAAAAATATGGAATGACGATTTTGATTTCCAGCCATATCTTAGAAGAGCTATATCAAACTGCATCTGATTTTATTCTAATCGACAATGGAAAAATTATAGAAGAAATCTCTGAACATGAATTAAATGAGAAATGTAAACGGCATATTGCAATCAAAACAGTAGATGTACAAAAAGCGATGTTAGTTATAGAAGAAAAACTTCATACAGATAACTTTAAATTGATGCCAGATAATACGATTTGTTTATATGATTATTTAAGTGATGTAGAACAGGTTGCTACAATTTTATCAAACGCTAATATTCTTGTTATTGGGCTTTCTATATCTGGCGATACCTTAGAAGATTATTTTTTAAATAAAGTAGGAGGAACAAGCAATGTTAAATCTTCTGAGAACTGAATTTTATAAATTGTTTCATAGCTTATATTTTTGGAGCATAGGATTGTTTAATTTGCTCTTAAGTAGTATATTATTATTGGACAGTTATAAAAAAACCACAAGTCTGTTTTTTGCATCTTTGTATAATACTCCTCTACTTTATTCCCTGATAATCGTTTTTGCTGCACTATTCGTAGGAAATGATTTTGAGCAAAGAACTTTATACACATATATTAGTGCTGGTCAAAAAAGAAGTTATGTGATTTTTATAAAAGCTTTGGTGTATCAAATCGCTTGTTTTGCTATTTTACTTATTCCGCTTCTTATTCATGGTCTGTTAGGTTTTCTTTTCCTTAAAGAAACTTTTGTCTTTACTGATAATGTATTTATTACTGTGATTGTTATTGCAATTTCTGTACTGGCGATGTGTATGATGCCACTTTTATTTTCTTTTATCTTTCGAGATATAGGAATAACTTTAGTGGTTTCAATGGTTATATTTTTTCTAATGATTTTTTTGATGAATGGAGAGTGGGCATGGCTAATCACAAATATATTGCCAATGGGACAGCTTCGACTTGTATCATTACAACAACTATCACTAAACTATGTACAGTTTATTGTGATAGATTTTTTATGGATTTTGCTTTTGTATTGGAGCTCATATGCAGTTTTTGGTTGCTCTGATTTGAGATAGTTAAGAAAGAGGCGTGTTATGAATAATTTACTAAAAATGGAGCGATACCAATTAATGCACAATTTTTTTTATTGGTGTGGAATGGTTGGTATATTTTTAATAGGATTTTTAACTGCAGATACCTATGTTCCAGAAGTTATGGGATTAATAGGTGGAGAAGCTACTTCTCTTGCTGATATATTTAATGGAATGGTTTATGATTCTACATTTCTTCTGATTATTATATCAGGTATATTGTCTTTAATTTTAGGACAAGAATTTTCTTACAAAACGATTGATTTAGAAATTAGCTCTGGACATTCCAGAAAAGAAATTTTTACAAGCAAAATAATTATATATCTGATTGCTTTTAATATTATGGCACTTATCTATCCAGTTGCTGGGTGTATTAGAGAATTTAGTAAATTTGGAATTGATAATGTTGAATTTTTATTTTATAATGTTTTTAAGGCAATTATCTATTCTTGTCTATTAAATAGTGCAACATTTCTTATTGCGATATTTATTTGCTATTATTTGCGAAGCTTGGTTAAGGCGATTTCTATCACAGTGATTGTTACCTTTGTACTTAGCCTTTACCTTGGATATGGTATGATGTTAAAACTTCCAGTAGCTTTTTTGCCTATTTATCAAATAAGGGAAGCTGTTAGTAAGCAAGAACTTTTTCAATTAACAGCTATTTTAATAGGCATAGTTTGGATAAGTATTCTTATATTTTTATCATGGATAAAGTTTCGTAAATGCGACCTTAAATAAGCCATAGGAGGTGTTCAATATAGAATTACTATTGTGTATTTCAATAGGGCTTTTTTTAACACTACTATTTAAGCACATACGATTAAAAAAGCAAATACAAAATCTTTCTAAACAAATTGAAGAATTAGCTTGTGGTAATACAGAAAAAATGTTAGATATTGCCCTTATTGATAAAGATTTGGAATGTCTTGCAGGAATACTAAATAGGTACAATGCAAAGCAAAGATTAGCTGTATCAGGGGCATTACAACACGAAGAATATTTAAAAGAATCCATTGCCAATATATCACATGATTTACGCACTCCACTGACAGTAATACTTGGACATCTGCAATTATTAAAAAAAGAAAATATGTCCAAGGAACAGAAAAAACGAGTTGAAACAGTTTTAAACAAGGCAGAGAGAATGAGAGAGTTAGTGACAACTTTTTATAGCCTTTCTATATTAGATACAGAACAGGTAGATATTCAAAAAGAGGAGTTTAACTTTTCCAATCTATTGATGAATCTTGTCACAGAAAATTCACCTGCTTTGGAACATAAGAATATTCAACTTAAAATAAATTTGCCAGACAATTCTGTATTTCTATTTTCCGATAAAAATATGGTTGAACGAATTTTACAAAATTTGCTGACTAATGCAATATGTTATTCAAGCGGCATATTAGAACTTATCCTTGAACAACCTTCAAATAACAAAATAAGATTTCTTATAAAAAATTCAGTGAGCAATGCAACAGAGATAGATATTTCCCGATTATTTGAGCGGTTCTATACAGCAGACAAAGCAAGGCACAGTGGAGGCACTGGATTGGGACTGGCTATTGTAAAAATGCTTACCCAAAAATTAGATGGAAATGTTGAAGCAAAGCTGCAAACTGATACACTTATTATTATACTTGAACTTTGAAACATGAGGTAGATGGTAAATATTAAAACATCTTTACATTTTTATTTTGAATTTTATATACATATTTATTGTACCATTTATATATCATTATGCTTTCTATTAAAGGTTCCCAGAAGGATAAAAGAAGCGAATACAAGTATCACATTAACAGCTAAACTTAATATTGGCTTATAAATTATTTCTTTTTTATGTACATAGTTTGAAAGCACCAATCCTGTTGTTATAGGATATAAATTAATTGGTCTTCTGGCTGCAAGAAATATCCCGCAAAAGCCATAAAAAAATGCAAATATTACTCCCGATAAAAATTGCTCTTTTTTTTGAGAAAATATAATAATTATCGGAAGAACTGCTATATAACAGCAAGTGCTTACAATCAATATTTGTTTAAAACTTATTATACCAGAAAACATATCTATATCTGGGCACCGCATAACTACAGCAATTATCAAAGTAATCAGAAAGCTAAAAATTGATTCAATGATAACCAGCCCATAACCAACAATGATTTTCGATAATATTAAATTAAACCAAGAGATAGGTACAGACAAAATATTTTTTAAAGTAAAATCAGTATATTCACGGTTTATAGAATAACCAATTAACAATGTAAAGGTAAACGGCAAGAACAAACTAAAGTGATTCCAGACAACGCCCTCTGAAAGTCCTATATAATTTACAATGCTGTTTTTTGTTCCAGCTAATTGAAAAACTGCTAAAATTATAGAAAACAATACTGACGCAATCCCAAGCCAAATAATATTGCACCGCTTATATTTTAAAAATTCTGTTTTGATTAGTCGCATCATAGTATCTTCCTCCTTAAATTTCCTGTCTTTTTTTTAAGATAACTGCTATCGTCAGAGAAGCCGCCGTTGTTAAGATTAAAATCCCAATACAGGAAGGTGTGTTTAAAAACCAATTATCCAAACCATAAGTAGAACCGCTTGTCATTGTCATATATGGTAAAGCCCACCTGAAAACTGCTGATAGTGGGAATAATACATTTGACATGGCAAATACAATAGCAAAATTTGAAGTTGCATAAGCAAATGAGATAATAATTGAAAAAATGTAGCCTTTGTTACTCAAATATTCAATTACAATAATGGGAAATACAGAAAATGATACCATAATCCCAATTAGAATACCCAGCAATAGGCGATAAGCAATATGGTCTACGTTTCCAATTATAAAACCACCTATTAAAGTTGCTACGTTTGTTCCAAGAGAATATATTATGGAAAATATCAATATGGTAATTGACTTTGCAGTTGACAAAGCTATATTTGAAACAGGAATAGTATTGATATTTTTTTGTGTTCCATTTGTTTTTTCCGTGTAGAAAAGAATAGCTCCTAAAATTCCTAAAACTGTTGGCAGTAGCAAAAAATATCCAAAAACACAAATATTTGAGAAAAGCCAGTTAAAATCCAAGTTTCCTTTCTTTGCAAATATTGTCAATGGAACAGGAAATAAAACAGCAGCAAAAATAGTTAATATAATAAATTTCCGGCGTTTCAATTTCCAAAATTCGCACATTACAAGGTCAAGCAATTCCCTCACCTCCTTTTTCTGTCTACTATTCTATCACGCTAACCTTGCCAAAACCTTGCCGAAACCTTGCTTTTTTCATGCTTTTAAAGTAAGCGGTAGCAACTGTCACGCTCTATAATTTTGCAAGGAAATTCAATACGCACAACTTCTTTGTGTTCTTTAGCTATTCGGTCTAACAATAGTGCAACAGCCATATGCGCCATTTCCCTGTGAGGGATATGTATAGTAGTCAGATAAGGCTGTGTATTTTCAGAAGCTTCAATATTGTCAATAGAGATAACAGATATAGGCTGTTTAAGCTTTCGTTTCTTTGCTTTTAGCATCTCTAATACACGGATAGCAGTATTGTCATTGGCACAAAAAACAGCAGAAAAGTCTGTGTCGCCAGCCAGTTTTTTATCCAGCAGTTCTGAAAATGCCATGTCAGCATCTCCTTTTGTCTGTTTGATTAATTCATAATCTATAGGTATATCATTGCGTATAAGCGTGTCACAATAACCTACATAACGCCTTTCAAATGAACAGTCGCCGATATAAGCAATTCTTTGATGTCCTAGCGAGAATAGATATTTCATTGCCATTTCTGCTGCCTTTTTGCCGTCACATACTACCTCATCCACATTAAAATTCATAGGATTGCGCCATATTCCTACTACATTGTGATTCTGTGCGCTGATTTTATCTAAGAGTTTATAAGAACAGCGTCCAAGGATAAGTACCCCGCTTGAATTTATAATATTTTGATTAAATGACTCATCAGCATAGATAACATTATCTATAGATGCTTTCTGTTTTAATAATTCTACTTCAAGGTCACGAAATAATTCTAAGAAAAATGGGTCTTCTTCTAATGAAGAAATACGTGCCAATACAATAGAAATATGTGGAAAAATTTTAGAAGCTTTGGCAGGCTTTTTTAAAGACCTTGCATTTTCATTTGGATGATAATTTATTTCCCTTGCAGCTTTCCAGATTTTGTTTTGAAGCTCCTTAGATGCACAAGTTGGTGAGGTGTTATTTAGCACTCTTGAAACAGTGGAAGCGGAAGTTCCTACCATTAATGCAATTTTTTTCAAAGACATATATATGCTCCTTTCTTGATTTACTTACTCAAACGTTTGTATAAAAACAGTTTGACAAAACACAAAAAATAGGTTATCTTTGTGATTGTTCAAAGAAAACAATACCACAAAAGAGCAAATAAATCAAATTAAATATTGATTTTGATGAAAGCTAATTACAACGCAAACGTTTGTGTTAATACCTATATAAAAAGTTAATGGAGGATTTATCTATGAGAAAGAAAAATATTTTAAAAAAAGGAATTGTATTAATGTCAATGATAATGATGCTTGGCACAGCGACGGGTTGTGGCAACAGCGGAAGTGGCAGTGGAAATGGCGATGGAAGCAGCAGTGGCAGCCAAAGCAGCAGCAACAGTGAAAGTGAGACTGTAAAGCTTACTAATGTATCATATGACCCAACAAGAGAATTATATGAGCAGTATAATAAGTTATTTGCAGAGCATTATAAAGAAACTACAGGAAAGACAGTAGAGGTAACACAGTCACATGGCGGCTCTGGTTCACAAGCACGTTCTGTAGTAGAAGGCAATGATGCAGATGTTGTAACACTTGCACTTGCACATGATATTACAATGATTGAGGAAGCAGGACTTATTAATGAGGGATGGCTTGATGAGTTTGAGGGAAACAGCTCACCATATACATCTACAATTACATTCTTGGTAAGAAAAGGCAATGAAAAAGATATACATGACTGGGATGATTTAATTAAACCAGGTGTTGGAGTTATCACACCAGACCCTAAGTCTTCAGGCGGTGCGTGCTGGAATTTCCTTGCTGCATGGTATTATGCAGATAAGAAGTTTAATGGTGATGAAACACAGATGAAAGACTTTATGTCTAAGATTTATAATAATGTATTGGTTATGGACTCAGGAGCGAGAGGTGCAACTACTACATTTGTAGAGAATGGACAGGGCGATGTACTGATTGCATGGGAAAATGAAGCACTGTTGTCAGTTGCTGAATATCCAGATGAGTATGAGATGATTACACCTAGTATCAGTATTAAAGCAGAGCCTTCTGTTGCTATTGTAGATGAAAATGCAGATAAAAATGGTACACAGGAAGTAGCAAAAGAATATCTTGAATATCTCTATTCAGATGATGCACAGAAGCTTGCAGGAGAGAATTATTACCGTCCAAGTAATGAAGAAATTTTGAAAACATTTTCAGATACATTTGATTTATCAATTGATTTATGCACTATAGATGACTTTGGCGGCTGGGATCAGGCGTACAAAGATTTCTTTGAAGATGATGCCATCTTTGATGAAATTTACAATCAGTAATTTGGCTGGAGGTAAGCTATGAGCAGAAAAGCAAAGAAAGGAAAGAGTGTGCTGCCGGGATTTGGGCTGACGATGGGAATTACAGTTGCTATGTTGTCTCTTTTAATACTAATTCCGCTGGCATCTGTCCTAGTATATGCCTTTCATATGTCAGGAAAAGAATTTTTGGAGCTGATGATGCGTCCAAATGTAAAGCAGGCATTTGCCACTAGCATAACCTGTGCTTTTATAGCAGCAGTTTTAAATTGTATATTTGGGCTGTTGTTAGCATGGGTGCTAGTGCGCTATGAATTTCCAGGCAAGCGTCTGATGGATGGAATGATTGAACTTCCATTTGCACTGCCTACTGCTGTTGCGGGCATCACTTTATCTAAGATGTATTCTGATGAAGGAATGTTAGGAAGACTTCTTGAACGTATAGGGATTAAGGCGTCATATACAAAAGTAGGTCTGACTATTGCACTTATTTTTATTGGAATTCCTTTCGTAGTAAGGGCATTACAGCCTGTACTGGAAAAATTGCCAGGTACATATGAAGAGGCAAGCACAATGCTTGGTGCAAGCCGTATTTATACATTTCGCAGAGTTATTCTTCCAGAGCTTATGCCAGCACTTTTAACTGGATTTGGGCTTGCACTTGCAAGGGGGATTGGCGAGTATGGCAGTGTTATATATATATCAGGCAACAGTGCAAAAGAAGGTACGCAGGTAGTTTCCTATATTATAATGCAGAAACTTAATTCTGGTAATGTAGATTATGAAGGCGCTGCTGCTATCGCACTGGTACTGCTGCTTGTTTCCTTTTTTCTGCTGTTTCTTATCAATATAATACAGATTACTGCAAGTCGCAGGACGAAGCAGTAGAAAGGATTACACTATGACAAAGAAAAATAACAATGGTGAAGGAAAGTTAGTGCCATATCTGTTAATTGGGATTAGCGTACTTTTCTTTCTGGTTATGTTGGTATTTCCATTAGCTGAAGTTATTTACCGTTCATTAAAGGATGGTATTGAAGTTTATAAAAATGCCCTAACGGCAGAGAATACATTATCAGCATTGTATGTTACACTGATCGCAACAGTAATAGCACTGATTGTAAATACTTTTTTTGGTTTGTGTGCCTCATGGCTTCTTACAAAATTTGATTTTCGTGGAAAACATGTACTATCTACATTGATTGATATTCCTTTTTCTATTTCACCAGTTATTGCAGGTCTTGCGTTTATTATGACATTTGGCAGGGTAGGCTGGGCAAAACCAATAATAGACTGGTTTAATGGCATATTTGGAACAGATATATCTTTAGTATTTTCTGTTCCAGGAGTAGTTTTAGCAACTATTTTTGTTACTTTTCCATTTGTGTCTAGGGAACTGCTTCCAGTTATGCAGGCACAGGGAAGTGCAGAGGAAGAGGCAGCAGCCCTTATGGGAGCAAAAGGTTTTACTATTTTTAAAAGAGTGACATTTCCACATATAAAATGGGCACTGCTTTATGGTATGATTTTGTGCGCTGCAAGAGCTTTTGGAGAATTTGGCGCAGTTTATGCAGTATCCAAAGCAAGAGGGAAGACATTTACACTTCCACTAGAAATTGATGCACTTTATATGGCAGGCAGTGCAGATTCAATTACTCAAGCATTTGCAGTATCTTCATTGTTAGTGCTTATGGCAATTATTATACTTGTTTTAAAACAAATAGTTGAGTATCGTGGCAAAGCGGAAAAGTAATGGAGGAATAGATGATGTATGTGGAAATGAAGCATATTAATAAAAATTTTGGTGATTTTGAGGCTGCAAAGGATATTAATTTTGGAGTACAACAGGGTAGAATGGTAGCACTTTTAGGCCCTAGCGGAAGCGGCAAGACAACAATACTTAGAATGATTGCAGGTCTTGAAAAACAGGACAGTGGAGATGTGGTTATTGAAGGAAAAGTGGTCAATGATATATCAGCCAGAGACAGAGGAATTGGCTTTGTATTTCAAAATTATGCCCTTTTTCGCTATATGACAGTATATGAAAATATTGCTTTTGGTCTAAGGGTTAAAAAAGAGGATAAACGTAAAATAGATAATAGGGTTAGAGAACTTATAGGACTTGTAGGGCTTGAGGGCATGGAAAAAAGATATCCTGACCAGCTCTCAGGTGGACAAAGACAGCGTGTCGCATTTGCCAGAGCCCTTGCACCAAACCCTCAACTTCTGCTTTTAGATGAACCATTTGCTGCAATAGATGCAAAAGTGCGTAAGGAGCTTCGTGGTTGGCTTAAAGAAATGATTGAAAAAGTGGGTATTACCAGTATATTTGTAACACATGACCAAGAAGAGGCGGTAGAAGTTGCAGATGATATTATTATTATAAATGAAGGCAAGCTTGAACAGATGGGAACACCTGTTGAGATTTATAAAAAGCCGAAAACTTCGTTTGTAGCACAGTTTATAGGTACATCTGCAATACTTGACGATTTTAGTGGATTTAAAGGTTTTGGAAATTTGCCAAAGGGAAAACAGGCTATTGTGCGTCCAGAATTTATTGAGGCATTTAAGAGTGATAACGAGAAATTTAAAAGTCTTATACATGCAACGGAAACAGGTGTTATTACAAATATTGCTTTCAGAGGGAGCTACCAAGAATTGACACTTAAAGTAAATGGAATTTCGCTTACAGCTAACCGTTCTTTAGAAAGGCGTCCTGTCAAGATAGGAGAGCAAATGTGTGTGTTAGTTTACCGTGTTTATGTTTTGACTGATGATGATACGGAAATTCATAAAAACCAGCTTCTAAAGGGAGTAGATATAGAAACACTATAGGAGAAGTTCAAAGTACAGTGGCAC
>DESG01000105.1:35971-40270 GCA_002361175.1 Lachnoclostridium sp. UBA3320
GTGCCACTGTACTTTGAACTTCTCATTCACGCTTAATGATCCATTAAGGGAAAAATAAGTATAGGATTCTGATATCTCGACTCCTTTAATAATTATATATAATTACTTCTTCACCAACTCTGTTAGATGCATCTGAATTAATCATACGCTTTACGCTTACAACGTCTATCTTATATTCTTTATTACCATACAACTCATTTATCAAATCTGTATTATGATTTGTCAGCATACAATAGCATCCTCTGGCTGTTAATTCATCGAAAAGATTTGCTAGTCTCTTATGACTTTCTATGTCAAATCCCTCTTTTGTATATGACTCAAAAGAAGTTGGTTTCAACGGTGCATATGGACTGTCGATAAAAACGAAATCGCCATTTTTCGCACCCCTGCAAGCCTCTTCAAAATCTCCATCTATAATAGTCACACCTTGTAAATACTTTGAAGTAGCCATAATAGCCATTTCATCAACAGAGGCTCTCTGGCTATTATTATACGGAACATTAAAAAGACCCTTACCATTTACCCTATACAAACCATTAAAACAATGCTTATTTATAAATACAAACAATGCAGCCAACTCTACATCATACTCTGCCTTCATCAGCTTATCATTGTAATGGTCTCTGAGAGAATAATAGTATTCCTTACCAAGAACTTTAGTTCTTTTTCCTAACATTTCTGCATCAAGCTTATTCACTGCTTTCAAGAATGTTTCTGGTGTGTTACATATCTGTCTATACGCATTTATCAAAGCCTTATTTATATCATTTATCAAAGCATTTGTAGGTAGAAGTTCAAATGTTACAGCGCCGCCACCTACAAACGGTTCATAGTAATCATTATATTCTTCAGGCATTCTCTCCTTTATCTGTGAAAGCAACTGACGCTTACCACCAGCCCATTTCACAAATGGAGCAACATTTGAATTACTCATTCTAATTCCTCTTCTCTATATTTGTAAATGAATAAACTTTTACTTCTGGAAAACGAATATATACTCATGTGATAGAAGCAGAAAATTATTATGTTGTTTTTCCCAATAATCGTTAGAATGACAATTATGTTGTTCTTTAATAATTATCTCCTTATTCACAAAGCCTGCCTGCAAAAAACATTCCATCATGCGAAAGCCTAACGGTATTACCTTTCCACATTTTCTTACATCCCCAATCATTACTGCACACATTTTTCCTTTTTTTAATACACGATATGCTTCTTTTGCCACCTTTTGCATTTCATCTAAAAATGCCTCCACACCTAGCAAAGAAATATCTCCATCTATTCCTTTACTATATTTAATAATATTAGCATATGGCGGATGCGTACAAATAAAATCAATGTGACTATCTTTTATAAAA
Organism: Lachnoclostridium sp. UBA3320; assembly: GCA_002361175.1. Classification (GTDB taxonomy): domain Bacteria; phylum Bacillota; class Clostridia; order Lachnospirales; family Lachnospiraceae; genus Butyribacter. The sequence goes on from DESG01000105.1 coordinate 37,330, forward strand.
TCTAAATCTGTAGCATTTCCATTTCGTGTAAATATCCTTGAAATTGTCTCACATTGGAATTGTAAATTTGTTTCAGATATTGAAACGGATTGCGGATTGATGTCAACACCTACCGCATGACGATTGAGTAGTTTTGCCTCTATCAAGGTTGTTCCACTGCCCATAAATTGATCTAAGACCCACTCATTGGGATTAGAATAGCGAAGTATCAAATTTCTTGGTACATATGGTGACCAATTTCCTCGATACTCTCCTGAATGTGTTGCCCAACTGCCTCTGTCTGGAAACGACCAGACTGTTGTTGACTCAAGCCTAAAATTATTTGGTTGTAAACTTATAAGCCATACCTCCTTTTTTTATATTGTAACTCAATTTCTTAGGAAAATCCACAGTAATTTTCTTTCACTATAAGTGAATTTATCTATCATTCATCTCATGAGATAATATTTACAAATAGTGAAAGAGGTAACTATATGCATTTTGAAAACGATACTGACCTATATCGTGTTATAGGCGCAAATATAAAAAATTATAGAGAACAAGCTAAATTGACACAGGTACAACTTGCTGAACAGGCTAAAATCAGCATCAGCTATCTTTCCAAAATCGAAGCTGCTGGATGCGATAAAAGTCTTTCTATTTCTGTACTTAACCAGATTGCAAATGTTCTTAATATTGAGATTGATAATTTTTTTAAGGAGGAAGCATAATGAGATTATATGAAGCAAAACAACAAATTGACAGACTTGCTAATATACCTTTTAAGAAATATCTTGATCCCGCTGTTTTTCAAGATACAATGCTCAAATTAAACAAAGGAGGTACAGGGCAATTACTTGAACTTACAATTGGACTAAACCTTTCAAATACTGCTTTGGACTTTGAAGATGGTGAACTAAAAACAAATAAATGCGATTATTTTGGCAATCCCCTTGAAACAATGTTTATAACTCAGACATCATCCATTATAGACGAGTTATTGTCAAATAAAGATTTCTATCAAACCAAGTTATATGCAAAGTTACAACATCTTCTATATGTTCCAATTAGTAAGGATGGTCCACAATCTGATTGGATGTTTTTACCTTGCATAGAAGTTGATTTATCAAATCCCCTTTATAGAGAATTGCGCATTCAACTTGAAAATGATTATTACAATATATGTGACCAATTCAATAATATGCTTCAAACCTCTCCAACAGCAATGTTACATACAGCTAGTGGAGAATTTATACAGATTAGAACAAAAGATTCTAAACCTTATAGACCTATTTATTCAAAAATATATCAAAGAAATGTCTCCGACAAAAACAGAGCATTTTACTTTAAGAAAGATTTTATGAGATATATTACACTGATGGAGCGTAAAGTCCATCATTAATTGCATATTTTTCATATCCTATTATATCGCCTGAGCGCACTGGTGCAGAAAGTTTTTTCGGAAGTTCGTAACTCACTGTTATTATATCATCACTTGACATAAGCATATTAAAGCTTTCTGTACTTGTGCGTTTTATTGCTACATTAGCTTCTTTGCCATCCGACACAGATATATTAGGTAGTGGTGTTTTAGGTGTGATTTGTGTCTGTGTATAACCTTTATTAGGAGGCCATCCACATGCTAGTACTGATGAAATAAGCGTTATGCCATTTCGTCTTGCAGCTCCACAAAAGCAGTACCCTGCATTGCCAGTAAAACCAGTTTTTATACCAAGCACACCACTATAGCTTGTAAGAAAAGCATCTTTATTATTTACAGAGTATGAACGTGTGCCATCATAATTAGAAGAAACTATACAGCAAAGTTCATATACTGTATGTTAATACTATTAAAATGTTTCACTTATTTTTTAAATTCTATATCATGATACTGGTATTTTTCAGAAATATATTGTAATAAACTGCTGTAATTATAATCTATTTTTGTTTTGTCTAATAAAACTAGTATTTTATCTTTCAAATTCACTACGGTATCAATTGTATCATTGTCTATATCATTCTTAATTATTTTTTTAATATTTTCACATAGCTGGTATCGCTTTGTTTCTTGCAATGTAATTTTATCAATTAAACTTATATGAGGTTTATCACAAATAACTACATATATAGCATAAAAGTACATATCAATAGCTTCTCTAAATAGCTGTAATTCTTCAATATATTCTGCTAAGCAGGTTATTGTCAAGGACCAGCTTTTATTGCTTTCTTCTTCTGATTTGCTATAATAATTTAAATTACTGGCATAGATTTCTTCTATAATGTTATAAGTTTCTTTGTGGTTTCCAGAGCTAATAGAAGCCATAATAAGACACTTAATTATTTGCCAATAGTTATTATAGAAGCTATATTCGTATTGGTTAAAAACTGGTGTTATTATGCTAAGAGCCTTTTGCAGGCAGAATACTTCCTGTTTGTAATAACCTATATAACTGTATGACTCTGCTGCATCTTTCCAGATTTCAATAGCATCTTTACGGGAAGAGTGGCATAATTTCGCATCTTCTTCTGCAAGAAGTGCATAATTGCATTTTTTCTTTAGTTCATCTATCTGGTCAAAATGCTTGGTCATACATTCAGCCATTGCTTTATAAATCAGGTTCTGACAATAAGAATCCTGCAGACCATATTTATTATAAAAATCCTGTGCAAGTTTGCAGTAATCAAAAGCCTCATTGTACTTACCATAGTGCCAGTCACTTAGAAGTACAGCATATTTAATTAAAAAAATTATATGCCATTTTTCATATCCTCTGTTACTACAGCAAACATTTATTGCATATTTTAATAGTTCCTTTTGTTTATTTCCTGTTTCTGATATATTTAAATGTTTTGAGATAAAAATAATTTTATCAAACATTTTATCTGAAATATCCATGTTTTTTATGTATGCAATAATAAAATCAATCACAAAGTCAAATATATTATTATTAATATCATCATT
>DESG01000162.1 GCA_002361175.1 Lachnoclostridium sp. UBA3320
AGTGGTGGGATATAATTATATATTTAACAGATAAATATATATGGTTTCGCAAACTAATTTCACAGAGTACGTATTATCTGCTTTTTAAAAGATATGTGGCTACACGGCTGGAAGTTTATAAGAAACAAAAATATAGAGGAAGTTCTATATGTTTAAAACATTAAGAACTTCCTCTATATAATTTTTTAGATTACGTAGAACATATTAATGATGATTAATTATCTGTCATAACCTAATGTATCACGTAAATCATTTTCGTTGTTATCATCGTTCATGCCTTCATCAAATTCAGCACTTGTTTGATAATCACTATTAGCATCATAAGACATATGAGCTAATTTATCAGCAAACATTGTTACAGGAACCTTGATTGATGCATTTGAATTTACTACAGATACAGTTAAATTAAACATATCACCAATCTCTGCACCTTCAATAGTAGTACTATTTGTACCATTCTGCTTAATAGCAAAACTCTTTGGCAAATGTGTATATTTATTATCATTTGCTTTATGGTCTGTTACTGTTGCAGAATTTTCTGAATAATTTTCTACTGTAAATCTTAATGAATATTCTTCATTATCCTTCTTATCACCTGATAATTTATCATTACAATCATCAAATACTTCAATAGTGTAATCCTGAAGCTTATGATTAGAAACATTATATTCTGTCGCAAAATCAAGCTTTGTATTTTTTGCCTTTAAATTTAAAGCAGTTTTATCATCTTTGAAAGCAATTTTACCAAATGACCTACGTGCATCAGTTATCTGTATATCTGTCTTTATATTGCCAGCAAGATAATCTTTCTTTGACATATTACTAGCCATATCATCTACTCTACCATTATTATCTACTGTATGTTGATATACGCTAACTAATAATTCTTTCTTAGCATCTCTTCTAAGGTTCTTAGCATCATTAAAGTTATATAAATTGCCATACGTAATAGCTGAACTTGTTGCTGCGCTATTAAGACTATCAATCTTTAATTTATTATTATCATCCACATCTCTATCAAGTATAAACGTTTGATAACTATTCTTTTGAGCATAGATATCATAATAATTATCAGGAATAGTAATTAAATTACCATTATAATAACCTGTAATAGATACTTCACGCTTTGTAGGAGACTGAATCTCAGGAGTTACACGGTTATTGTTAGCACCTATAGCTGCAACAGTTGTATTAGACCAAGTATTTGCACTATTCCAATTACTATTACCATTACTACCAGGTACATTTGAGTTATTCATTGCCTGACCATTTTCATATTGGCTCTGGTCTGTTTCAATTCTGACTTTCTTTATATCTTTAAATTTAAGGTCAGAAAGTTTACTAACAGGAACTATAGTATAAGTAATATTCTTTTCACTTTCTACTATAGACCAATTTTTACTTACTCTACCTGCAGTATCACCGCTCTCATTTCCAGTACCACTATTTCCAGTATTGCCAGTGCCACTACCATCATAATTGTGATTCCAATTTGAATTAACACTAGTAGTTGTCTCATCACATCTTACAACTGAATATTTGATATTACGAGTATATGCGTCTGATTGATATCCATGATTTGTCTCTAACTTTAATTGTGTTTGATTAGAATTTTTATCAATATCATCGTCGTCACCATTCACACCATCATAGGCAATATAAACATTATGACCTTGTCTAGCAACTTTTGTATCATCATTATATGACCAATCATCATATATATGCTCACCATCACTTTCTGCTGTTGCATAGATATAATCGCTATTATTGTTGCCAATAGCTCCTGCATTTTTAGAATCTACTGCAGAAGAGTAATCAACGTAAACACCATACTGCTTACCATCAAATCCTTTACCACGCCTATTTGTCCATCTAAAGAATGCTTCTGCTATTTCTTTATCAAGCTTCACACCATACTGATCCTTATAAATTACATCTTGTGTATCATCAGTAGTACCAAATAAATTAATAGTAGCTTTATTCTTTTCTGTAATCATATTATTGTTATCGCCATTGAGCTTAACACTTTCTACAGATACAGGACGCCTTGCGTCAGATACTCTAAGTGTTGTATGGCTATTTTCACCATTAACAACGATTGTTGATAAGTTTATATTACGGTCAAGATTATCATATGCTGAAGTGTTGCTAGTACCAAAATATTTAGCTCTGCTTTGTTTCTTATTATTTGCAGTTATTTTGCTATCTGACCATTTAATCCCTGCTGTTCCATCTTCTTTCTGATAAACCTCAATTTTTCCTTCTGAAGCATTGAGTTTTAATTTATTAGTAGAACGTACAATGGTTTCATAATTTGTTACGCCTGAAATTTCATTGCCATCCTTATCAACAGCTGTAGCAATGTAAGCAATTTCTTTATCCTCATCACCATCTGCTAAATTACCTGGGTCACTTAAAACTAAGCTTTTAAGTAACTGACCTTTGCCAATTACATAATTCTGTTCAGTTCTTGTTCCTGTAGTATTAGAAATAGCTGTAAATGTTACATCTCCACCTCTGTCAACATACATGCCAGGATTAACTTCTACAGAGCAATATGTCTTAGCGTTGTTATTTTTATCAGTAACTGTATAAGTACCACCTTTATTTAATGTTGACTTAATAAGTGTAGGCTGATTTACATTAAATATTGCCCTTGAAGTAGTACTTGAACTTGTAGATACATAATCATCAGCATCCATTAACTGCTCTTCCTGGTCAAGTGCATCATATAACAACAGATACCTGCCCTTAGCAAAGTCTGTTGGAAGCTCTGCCTTTATATTATCTTCTTTTGTATCAGCCTTTGTATCTATAAAGCCTCTGAATTTAACTGATGCTAAAGCTCTTGTCATATCAACAGTAAGGTTTTCTTGGCATGTTACACCTCTGTTTACATCTACACCGAGGATGTGTACAGGGTCGCCATACTTAAACTGCTCTTGTGTTGCGTCAGTAGTTGCTTTTATAAGGATTAAGCATCCTTTAGCTTTATCATTCCTGTCTATACGACCTGTACTTGATGACCAGTTGATTGTAGCTCTTTCTTTCATGCTGTTACCATACTGGTCTTTTACATCATAGTAAACATATAAGCGTTTTCTATCTGTGCTTGTTAATGCTTTCTTATTTTTATTTAATATTTCAATCTTGTCAACACGCTGTGCTTCTATTGCTACTTCTACACTAGCTACGTCTTTGCCGCCTGATGTAAGTGTTACTACATATGTTCCTGTTGCATAGTTGGCGTCAGCTTTAAGAGTAGCTACTTTCCTCTCAGCATCAAGTTCTGTTTTAACAGTAACTGTGCCTGTAGAGCCTTTCTTTGCTAGCTTAAGTGTAGCATCACTTGGAAGTGGAGCACTTAAGTTTACCTTAATTGTATCTGCTGCTATAGCTGAAGCACTTGCTATTGTAAGAGCTGCTGGTGTCTGTGTAGGAGCAGTTGTTGGTGCTGGTGTCTGTGTAGGAGCAGTTGTCGGTGCTGGTGTTGCTGTAGGAGCAGTTGTTGGTGCTGCTGTTGGTTTTGTTGTAGCTGTAGAAGTTACTTTCTTCTTTACAGTAATCTTGCATTTATACTTCTTACCAGCGTACTTAGCTGTAATAGTACATGTACCCTTCTTCTTAGCTTTTACCTTACCAGTTTTCTTACCAACTGTTGCTATCTTTTTCTTATTAGAAGTAAATGTTGCCTTTACTTTCTTACCACCTTTAGTTACTTTAAGAGTTGTTGTTTTACCAACCCTAAGTGTTGCTTTTGTTTTATTAAGCTTCACTTTCTTAGTTGCTGCTGCTGCAGTTGTAGGAAGATTTATACTAGTCATAGTTACGGCTAATGATAAAACTGCTGCTGCAACTTTAGTTGCATTTCTTCTCATTTAATATGCCTCCTTATATTTTTATTCTACAATAATACATCGGATGTTGTATTTTGTCAATCCCGAATTTTTACATTTTTCTTACATTTTATTTTTTTGTACTTGTGCCGTCTTCCCTATCGGCAAAAAAGATGAGCAAAACTACAGCCGCAGCCTCGCTCATCCTTTCCTAAAAATACAAAAAAACCATTTGAGAAAAAATGTAAATACTAACAAAAGTGTATCCTTGATATTAGGATAATCTCCTATATATTATATTCAAGAATAATACCACACCTTTTGTATTTCGTCAACCATTTTTTGCCTAAATAATATTGATATTTTTATTCATTCAGGTTTTTTTAAATGGTTTTGATGAGCTACAAGTATTTTATATAATTATTGTTTGTCATTTCAATGTCATTAAAATTTATTTTTCATGTCATATTCGTACAAATTTTATGTCATATATATTTAATTTTCATGTCAATTTACCTATACAGCGTAAAATAAGGGCAAAACTAGAGTATTCCTGCGCCGCCTGCTTAGTTTTTCTTCGCTATCAGCAGCTTCTGCGCTTTCTACGCTGTCTTCTACTATAACAGGAATTTTGTAATTTGAAAAGTGAATAACTTCAATTAGTCTTTTGGAA
>DESG01000081.1 GCA_002361175.1 Lachnoclostridium sp. UBA3320
AGTTCATTCATGACAATAGGTTTGCTGGCGAAGCCTGCAATCTATTGTTATATGTTATTTCTCTATTAACTTTTTATACTCAAAAATCAATTCTTTAAATTCATCATAATTTTGTAGAAAACTATAGTTGGAATTTTTCTCCATTTCAGACAGAATTACTGGCAACATTTGTTTTGGATTATACGCTTTTGAAATATTGTAAAATAGTGGAGAACTGTTTATATTATACGGAATAAGCATTGCTGCAAGCATTTTTCGCAAAATAGAAATACATTCATCAACATTTTTTTCTGCGGTGGCTATCATAAGGAGTGGTACAAATGAATTATATTCCCACAAACCAAAAAGTTTTGTCATTTGACTTGTCTTATTTGCAATAATTTTCGCAGTCTGCATTTTACCAGCTGACAATTCTATATCTATCATCTTATAAAGTAGCATTTGTATTTTATTAAGAGCTATAAGTAATGCATTCTGTAAATCTTTATTGGCTTCATCTATTCTTCCTTGGTGCTGATAGATAGAACTTTGTAGCATTTGTTTATCCGCCATGCTACTAATAATATCCTCTTTATCAGGCATTAAATCCAAAATTTCTTGTGCTTTATCGTAATCACCCTTATTTATAAATCTGCTTACCATCATATAGTTTGCACTGTTACTAATCTTACTGTCATTACTATCAGCAAGATGAGTATACCATCTAACAATTATATCATCATATTTATGCATTTCATCTGGTGATAAATCAGATACGGTAAGCAAGCCATCAAGTTGCAATGTAAGGCAATGCAACAATAATTCATTATGTGGATATTCATGAATTTTTTGTTTTGCCATTTCAAAGCCTTCAGCAATTCCTTTTGTTTGTATAATGGTCGTAATTTCCTGACACAAAATTCCTATTTCTTGTTGTGATATGTCTTCTTGAAAACAGAACAAAGTATTTAAATCAACCTTTAATAAACGAGCTAAGGGCGGCAAAAGTGAAATATCTGGACTGGTCAAGCCTTTTTCCCATTTACTGACTGCTGGTATAGATACATTAAGATATTCTGCCACTTGTTCTTGTGTTAATCCTAATTCTTTTCGCCTTTCTTGAATTACCAAATTCATCATTATAATAACATCTCCTAGTCTCAATAATACAAAAGCTTTTGTTATATTAATTGTACTATCCTATGTAGTGTTTGACAATTAAATAATTGTTAATTTCTAAATGACTTTTTTAACTATAAGTTAAATTTAAAAGACTACAACTGACTATAAATAGTGACAAGCCTAATATTTATAAAAAGGTAACGGCTTATGCAAGATAACAGTAAAATTTCTATTTGTTAGTATCTGCCGTAATAGATTTTTTTTGCTTTGGATGTCCACTTTCTTATAAATTCTGTCTTTGCATCTGTGTAAGCCTCTCTGTCATGCTCATATTCTTTCCAAAGCTTTAACTTCATCTTCTCATATTGGGCAGCAACATGAGCATGTTCAATAAGATAATCCCGAAAATATAACTCATCGTTATCTCCAATATATCTTAAATGCAAATGAAAAACCTTATCAGCAAATCCATATTCCGTATATCCTTTATTGAAGGAAATTCTATTATTACTCTGGCTCATGCAAATATAGCTTTTATCTACTAATAAATTTTTGATATTTGACAAGTTACATCCTCTTGGAACTTCTACAAGAATATCAATAATAGGTTTTGCCCATATAGAACGAATAGCTGTACTTCCTATATGGTTTATTCTCACTGTTTGATTAAATAGTGGTCTTAATAAAGCTTCTTCCTCTGTATACCAATCTTTCCAGAAATTTTTATGTTCTGTCAAGAAGATAGGAAACAGTTGCCATAATTCTTCCAAACTCATTTCTGATAATTTTTTACCCATTTTTTAATTATTACATCTCATTTTTCCAATCAGTTTACTATATTCTTTTCCAACATTTTCTTTATATAATGCCCTGTGTACGACTTTTTAATCTTTGCTACTTCTTCTGGTGTCCCTGTGGCAATTACTGTTCCACCATTTTCGCCGCCTTCAGGTCCTAAGTCTATTATATAGTCCGCTGTCTTTATAACATCGAGGTTATGTTCAATAACAATTACAGTATTGCCCCCTTCAGTAAGTCTTCTTAATATATCTACAAGTTTATGGACATCAGCAAAATGAAGCCCCGTTGTAGGCTCATCAAGAATATAGACAGTCTTTCCTGTACTTCTTCTGCTAAGTTCTGTTGCAAGCTTTACACGCTGCGCCTCTCCGCCTGACAGTGTAGTAGAAGGCTGTCCAAGCTTGATATATGAAAGTCCTACATCATATAATGTCTTCATTTTATTGAGTATACTTGGAATATTTTCAAAAAAAGTTACTGCTTCTTCAACAGTCATATCAAGTACATCATATATACTTTTGCCTTTATATTTTACATCGAGAGTTTCCCTGTTATACCTCTTTCCTCGGCATACTTCGCATGGTACATAGACATCTGGCAAAAAATTCATTTCTATTTTAATAATTCCATCACCTCTACACGCTTCACATCTTCCACCTTTGACGTTAAAGCTGAATCTGCCTTTTTTATACCCCTTCATTTTAGCGTCAGGAGTAGAGGCAAATATATCTCTTATCATGTCAAATACACCTGTATATGTTGCAGGGTTTGAACGTGGTGTCCTGCCTATAGGCGATTGGTCTATATTTATAACTTTGTCAAGCTTTTCTATTCCTTCTACACTTTTACATAAACCTGGTATACATCTTGCATGGTTAAGTTTTTTGGCAAGGTATTTATACAATATCTCATTGACAAGAGAGCTTTTGCCAGAACCTGAAACCCCTGTAACACAAGTCATAACACCTATAGGAAATGACACTTCTATATTTTTAAGGTTGTTTTCTTTCGCACCCTTTACGGTTATAAAACCTACAGGCTTTCTTCTCTCTTGTGGCACAGGAATGCTTTTTTTACCACTAAGATAAGCACCAGTAATTGAATCAGGCGTATTCATTATGTCTTGTGCCGTTCCTTTAGCTATTACTTCTCCACCATGCGCACCAGCCCCAGGACCTATATCAACTATATAATCAGCAGCAAACATCGTGTCCTCGTCATGCTCCACAACTATAAGTGTATTGCCAAGGTCTTTAAGCTTATTAAGGGTTTTAAGCAGCTTGTCATTGTCACGCTGGTGCAGACCGATACTTGGTTCATCAAGTATATATGCCACGCCTACAAGTCCAGAACCAATCTGCGTAGCAAGGCGTATGCGCTGTGCTTCTCCACCTGAAAGACTTGCTGTATAACGTGATAAAGAAAGGTATTCAAGTCCAACATCCATTAAAAAGCGTACCCTTGAACGTATCTCTTTAAGCACCACCTTGCCAATTTGTAACTGTTTTTCACTAAGCGGCAGATTTTCAAGAAAAGCCATAAGGTCACATATTGACATCTCTGTCACTTCTGCGATGTTCTTATCCGCTATTGTAACGGCAAGTGCTTCTTTTTTAAGCCTTTTTCCGCCACATGATTTACATGGAGTTATGCGCATAAATGTTTCGTATTCTCTTTTAGATGTATCAGAAGCAGTTTCCCTATATCTGCGTTCAACATTTTTAATAACACCCTCAAATGCAACATCATATACACCTTCACCACGCTGTCCTTTATAGTGAACTTTTACTTCTTTTCCATTAGTTCCATGCATTATCATATCCTGAATGTCTTTTGGAAGTTCATTATATGGCGTATTTAAATCAAACCCATATGCATCTGCAAGTGCATCTAAAAGACACCTTGAAAAGCTTGTCTTATCAGTTACAGACTGCCATCCATTGACAACAAGAGCACCCTCAGCAATACTTAAAGATGGATTGGGAAGTATAAGCTCTTCGTCAAACTCCATTTTATAACCTATACCATGGCATACTTCACATGCGCCAAAGGGGTTATTAAATGAAAATATTCTTGGTTCAATCTCATCAATGCTTATGCCACAGTCTGCACATGAAAAGCTCTGACTGAAATTAATCTGCCTTTCACCAGGTATATCAACTATAAGAAGACCATCTGACAGGCGCATTACGCTTTCTATTGAATCCGTAAGCCTTTTTTCAATGCCTTCACGCACTATTAACCTGTCAACCATTATTTCAATATTGTGTTTTTTATTCTTATCAAGGACAATATCCTCTGAAAGGTCATATACATTGCCATCAGCAACAACCCTGACATAGCCACTTTTCCTTGCACTTTCAAAAACTTTAGTATGTTGTCCCTTCCTCCCTCTTACAACAGGAGCTAAAAGCTGTATTTTCGTTCTTTCAGGCAGAGACATAACTTCATCTACTATCTGGTCAACAGTCTGCTTCTTAATCTCTTTGCCGCATTTAGGACAGTGAGGCACGCCAACTCTTGCATAAAGCAGCCTAAAATAATCATAAATCTCTGTCACTGTACCAACCGTAGAGCGTGGATTTTTGTTAGTGGACTTTTGGTCAATGGATATCGCAGGGGGAAGCCCTTCAATGCTTTCAACACTTGGCTTTTCCATAAGACCAAGAAACTGTCTTGCATAAGAGGACAAAGATTCCATATACCTTCTCTGACCTTCTGCATATATAGTATCAAAGGCAAGTGATGATTTGCCAGAACCGCTAAGCCCTGTAAGTACAACAAAACTGTCACGTGGAATATCTATATCTATGCTTTTAAGATTGTGCTCAGATGCCTTTCTTATCTTAATATATTTTATAACCTCGTCATGTTTAGCCATATCTGTTTACAACATCCTTTCGTTTCATGAATATAAATAGGATATCACGAACCAGTTTCCATTGCAAGTACATATGTTCGTTTTTTTGCAATCGCTTTTCAAGTTCTAAACTATTGACACTATATTTCACAAATGATATATTACATTTTATAGTAAAAAAATCATCATGTATGTGGCAGGTGTTTAAATGTATGGTAATAATATAGGTGTACTCAATGACTGGCACTTTAAAGAAAAAATTTTTGTAAGTCGAAGCAATAAGATATTGAATAATTCATCTTCAAAAGGAAATCAATGTAAATGGTATATTGATAACAGATTTATAAAGCTTGATACTTGGAAGTGGTACGAAAGCATAAGCGAAGTTTTGGTTAGTCTTTTGATGCAATATTCTGATGTTAAATATTACGTGAAATATTATTTTTGCAAAATATATGAGAATACTGAATTTATTGGAAATGGATGTTATTCTGAAAATTTTCTACAAGATGGTGAGAGTGATATAACATTTAGTCGTTTGCTAAAAAACTATGGAATAGATATTGGTGCAATTTCCTATGAAGATACAAGAGACTGTATTTCAGAAATTATTGGATTTGACATAAAAGGTTATATGGATAGGTGCTTGTGTATAGATGCTATAACATTTAATGAAGACAGGCATTTGAATAATCTATCCGTAATCAAGACTAAGAATGGTTATAGAGAAGCTCCTGTGTATGATAATGGTTTGTCATGTTTGTCTGATATATTTTCATATCCTTTAGATGTTCCATTAATTGATAATCTAAAAAAAGTTTATGCCATGCCCTTTGATACCAGTTTTATCAAGCAGTTAGAGGGAAAATTTATGAAACCTATCTATATCAATGTTATGAAATTTTTTAATAACATCACACCAATGTGTAAAGAAGAAGAGCGTGCTTTATCTGTAATTAAAGAAGGATTAGAAAGGACAAAAGGGTTAGCATGGGAAGAGTTTTAAAATTTGAGTACTGGTATGGCGACAAATTGTGTACTAGTGTTTTTGTTGATTATGGAAAACAATCCATAGAAATAAAAAATTTTACAGATGATATAATTTTGCAGGCTTTTGGAAGAAGAAAGGTAGTTATTGAGACTATAGATGAATTTTTCAGGGAAAGGGTTTTTCCTGAAACAAGAGTAGATTGTAAAAAGCTGCTGGCACAATTTGGATTTAAGAATTATGATGCTGAAAGTATAGCGAGAAAAACACATGGTATATTATTTAGTGATATATTTTGGCTTAGGTTTGATGATGAATGTTTGAACTGGAATGATATCAAAAAATTCAGGAAAGAAGAGGGCTTTTGCTATTAAAAGTGAAATATTGTAATTATACACTGGCACATCTAAAGTGTGCCAGTCTAGTTACCTCTCTGAAACTTTTACATCTGTTTTAAATACGCTTCATACCCAACTTTACTTAATTTTGTATCTTTTGCAACTACTTGATTTTTAAGGTTGTTTTTATAATCTGCAAGTTTTTCTCTAAGTTCCCTATCTGATATAGACAACATCTTAGCTGCAAGAATTGCAGCGTTAGCTGCACCATCTATCGCTACTGTAGCGACAGGAATACCTGATGGCATCTGTACTATAGAATACAGTGAGTCTACCCCACCCAGTGCCTTTGTATGGATAGGCACACCAATTACAGGAAGGTTAAACATTGCAGCACACATTCCTGGAAGATGCGCTGCTCCTCCTGCACCTGCAATTATAACTTCTATTCCTCTATCCTCCGCTGATTTTGCGTATTCTACAAATATATCTGGCTCTCTGTGTGCAGAAATTACTTTCATTTCATACTCAATGCCAAAATCATCAAGCATCTTTGCTGCCTTACTCATTATAGGAAGGTCTGAATCGCTACCCATTAATATACTTACTTTAGACATATTTTTCCCTCATTTCTATTGTATATTTTATTTTAAAATAAAATCTGATAAAACATAGTTACTTATATCCTGTCCTCTGTCAGTCAGATAAATTCTACCACTGTTTGTCTCTTCTGCCAATAGGTTATTTTGCAAATAATGTTTTATAACATCTCCATAAACAGTGTTCATTTCTACACCAAACTTTTCCATAAATGTGCTTTTTGAAACTCCTTTGCACATTCTTAATCCAAGAAACATAAATTCTTCCATTTTCTCTGTATCAGAAAGTTGTATACAGTCATCCTTGGTATTTTCTTTAATTTGGAGTAATGCACTGTCTCTTGGAGAACTTTTTACAAATATTTTAGTATATTTATTAAAATCTTTTGTACCCGTAAACCGCACGCCGCCAATATAAGAAGATGCACCAAGACCTATACCAAGGTAATCTTTTCCTGTCCAGTATGCTATATTGTGACGACATTCTTTTCCTTTTAAACTGTAATTAGAAATTTCATATCTTGTATAGCCATAATTTTTAAGAATTTCTTTTGTCATACCATACATCTTTCTGTCAGTATCTTCATCTGCTATTTTAAGTTTGCCAAGCTCCTGCATTTTATAAAATTCAGTATTTGGTTCAACAATAAGGCTGTATGCAGAAATGTGCTGCGGTTCTAGTGACACTACCCTATTTAGTGTATCTTTATAACTTTCTAATGTCTGATATGGTATACCAGACATTATATCAATATTTATATTATCAAAACCAGCTTTTTTAAGTTTCTGATAATTTTTATAAAATTCTTCATATGTATGTATGCGTCCAAGATTAGCAAGTTCACTATTTAAAGCAGACTGTAATCCAAGGCTTATCCTGTTTATTCCAATCTTTTTAAATACTTCAATATGCTCATCTGAAATTGTACCTGGATTGGCTTCTATGGTAAATTCTGTATTTTCATCTGTATATTTGCTTACAGCTTGTCCTATTTTAAAAAGATGCTGTGGTTTTAGGCATGTTGGAGTACCACCACCTATAAACACTGTGTCAAAATGCAATTTTAATATTCTTTCCCACCCTGACAGTTCATTAAGAAGGGCTGATACATATTTTTCTTTTTTACTACTGTCAGCACTAAATGAAAGAAAATCGCAGTAAAGACACTTTTTCACACAAAATGGAATGTGGATATATAAAGACAAGCGGCAAGGTATATTTTTATTTACTGTCATCATCAAGTTTTAATACGCTCATAAATGCCTGTTGTGGTATCTCGACACTGCCAAACTGCCTCATGCGCTTTTTTCCCTCTTTCTGTTTTTCAAGCAACTTTCTTTTTCTGGAAATATCACCACCATAACACTTTGCAAGCACATCTTTCCTCATAGCCTTAACAGTTTCTCTTGCAATTATCTTGCTTCCTATGGCAGCTTGTATAGGTATTTCAAAAAGCTGTCTTGGTATCTCTTTTTTAAGTTTTTCACACATTTTACGACCACGTTCATATGCGGTATCTGCGTGCAGGATAAATGAAAGTGCATCTATCTCTTCATGATTTACAAGAATATCAAGCTTTACAAGCTTTGATGGCACATAGCCCTTCATATCATAATCAAGTGATGCATAACCTCTCGAACGTGATTTAAGTGCATCAAAAAAGTCATATATTATCTCATTTAATGGAAGTTCATATTTTAAAAGAGCACGTGTTTCTTCCATGTATTCCATTCCAATATAAATACCTCTTCTCTCTTGGCAAAGTGTCATTATAGAGCCGACAAATTCTTTTGTCACCATAATTTCAGCCGATACCATGGGTTCTTCCATGTGCTCTATCTCTGATGGGTCAGGGAGATTAGAAGGGTTTGTTATCTCTACTTTTTCACCATTTGTCTTATATACATAGTAAATAACACTTGGTGCTGTTGTAACAAGGTCTAAACCATATTCTCTTTCAAGCCTTTCTTGTATTATTTCAAGATGCAAAAGCCCTAAAAAACCACATCTAAAGCCAAATCCCAAAGCGATTGAAGTCTCTGCTTCAAATTGTAAAGCAGCATCATTTAGCTGCAACTTTTCAAGCGCATCTCTTAAATCAGGGTATTTTGCTCCATCTGAAGGATAAAGCCCACAGTAAACCATAGGCTGTACTTTCTTATATCCAGGCAGTGCTTCTTTACATGGATTTGTTGCAAGGGTTACTGTATCACCTACACGTGTATCTTGTACATTTTTAAGGCTTGCTGTAATATAGCCAACCATTCCTGCACAAAGTCCATCTGATGGTATAAACCTTCCTGCACCAAATACTCCTGTTTCTACTACATCTGCCTTTGCTCCTGTTGCCATCATAAGAATTTCTTGTCCCTTTTTAACTGAGCCATCAAATACACGGCAAAATATTATTACGCCTTTGTATGCGTCATACACTGAATCAAAAATAATTGCCTTAAATGGTTCATCTTTATTTCCAGAAGGCGCAGGAATCTTTGTAATAATCTGCTCTAGTACTTGCTCTATATTTGTTCCATTTTTGGCAGATATTAATGGTGCATCTGATGCATCAAGCCCTATTATATCTTCTATCTCAGCCTTTACTCGTTCTGGCTCTGCGCTAGGCAGGTCAATTTTATTAATAACAGGCATTACTTCTAAATCGTGGTCTATTGCCATATAACAGTTAGCAAGCGTCTGTGCTTCTATTCCCTGTGCAGCGTCCACTATAAGTATTGCTCCCTCACATGCAGTAAGACTTCTTGATACTTCGTAATTAAAATCTACATGCCCTGGTGTATCAATAAGATTAAATATATACTCCTCACCATTTTGTGCCTTATACACTATACGCACTGTCTGCGCCTTAATCGTTATGCCTCTCTCTCTTTCAAGCTCCATATTGTCAAGCACCTGTGCCTGCATTTCACGGCTTGTAAGAAGCCCTGTCATTTCAATAATTCTGTCTGCTAAAGTTGATTTCCCATGGTCTATATGAGCGATAATACAAAAATTGCGGATATGTGATTGTTCTATTTTTTCCATGTGTTCCTCATTTCTGCTTTGTTTTTTAATTGCGTGCAAGCATATTTTGCTATCTACTTTTGACTTTAGTATCATAACATTATATTCAATTAATTGCAATTTCAGTTTTCTATTTTCCGCTTAAAACTTGGTCAAGCACCTTTGCTAATGGCAGCATTGCATTTTTAGCCTCTTCTACTGTATTATTTTCATTGCCAAGCTCAATTAAAAGGTATTTTTCACGCAGATGCATATTGTAACGATAATTTTTTAAATAGACAGGTTTTGCAAAATCAGGATAGTTTTCCATGCATTTTAATTTCATCTGCAAGCTAAATGCAAGATTTGCCTGTAAGTTCTTATTATAAAGATAATCTATATTACCTGAAGCATTTCTTGAAAGACCATTAAAAAACATAACTTGTGATGTTCTTTTGCCATCAATCGTAGTAAGACGGTGTACTGCATTACCTACACCATCTCTATGTAAATCTATAACCACTTCTATTGATGGGTTTTCTTCTAATATTTTTGTTATATTTTCTGCTGCATTGTTATATGCTTTATTTCTGTCAATATTACCATTTATTTTATCATACGGAGTTGTATCGTGTATAACATTATATCCATATTTTTTACGTAATATATATGCAAGTCTGCCGCCAACACCAATAATTGAATCTGCCTTTTTGCCTTTTTTGCTGTCTATAAATGATTCCGAAGCACCATGTGTATGAAAAATCAAAATCTGTGGATTTTTACTTTTTTTAAGTGTCACATCTTTAGAAAGCAGTTTTTCAACATTAAAAATTGTATTGTCAATAGATGTTGAAGAATCAGTTATATAAAAATTTTTTAAAAGATACGAGCGGCTTTTACTTTTTTTCAATTTTTGTATAGTGATTAAATTATTTTTTACTTGTGGAGAAAATACAGCATCTGCATTGTCGTTATTGTTATCTTTTTTAGCATCAGATTTATTTTGTTCATCCTGCTTGCTGTCAGAACCGTTCTCTGTATCATCTTCTATGGTTTCTTGAATATTATTTTCAGCGGTTTCTTCCGCATTTTTTACAGTACTTTCCTCAGTATTATCTATTACTTCCTGTTTTCCATTTTTCAATCTTTCATTTTCCGCAAGCATTTTCTCATAATCATCTTCTTCCTGTATTAACTCTGCAATCTGTATATCTGAGTTTTCAAAAAGCCTGCTTGTCACTGCCATATCATTTCCTGCTCCACTCCATAAAAAATTTCTGCTTCTATAGCCTGGATATACAGACGAAAGGCTCTTAGAGCCTTCCAAAGATTTTTTATCTATGTTCTCACTATTTTCAACAAGATATGTCATAAAAGGACACGCATCAAAAATAATTTTCCATTGAAACGATGCGCCATTGTTATCACGAGACAGCTTGACGACATCTATATTTGACATTCCCGCATCAATAACATAATCAATAACTATATTTTGTACATTTTCTATAAGGTTGTCTTTATCTTGAATAATAGTACCTGTCCATATAATTATTAAAATTATTATAATTATGCATGGTATTGTCCATGACGGTTTTTCATTTTCATTCATACGCAAAGCCTCACTTATAAGATGTTTAAAATTGACGTTGCTATCCTATACCATAAATATGAGACTATATTGCTTTCTATTCATTCTAATTTTTAAAAAAACTATTTATTCCACCTGACACAAGTCCGCCAATCCAGCGCACTTGTTCATCAATATCTTTAGGCGTTACAAAAAGATTTTTAATGCTGCTGCCAGCAATACTCTCAAGAAAAATCTGTATTTCTTCATTTGAAAAGCCCTGTTTTTCTAAGGATTCTTCCATGCATTCACTAACTATTACAAAAGCGTCTACAACTGTAGGTACACCTATCGCAATCACTGGAACACCTAAAGTTTCTTCATTAATCTTGTGTCTGTTATTGCCAATACCTGCTCCTGGTGAAATGCCAGTATCTGTTATCTGTATAGTTCTGCACAGCCTGCTTATGCTTCTTGAAGCAAGAGCATCTACCACCAATATAAAATCTGGCTTTATATTTTCCACAAGACCGTCTAAAACTTCATAAGTGTCCATGCCCGTCTGAGCCATGACCCCAGGTGTAATAGCACAGACAATTTTATTATTGTGAAGCATTTCTTCACCAAATTCACGAACCATATGCCTGTTTACAGTTACCTTTTCCATAACTACAGGTCCAATGGCATCAGGAGTTGCAAATCTATTGCCAAGCCCTGTCACCATAAATGTCTCTTTATCTTTCTTTCTCTGTTTATTTTTTATCATATCTTCTAATATGTCACATATAATTTCTTTTACTTTATTCTCAAATTCTTTTGTCTCTGCATCATCCATATATGTGCTTTTATCAGTAAATTCGATTGTGACATAATTGCCTACAGGTTTTTTCATCCATTTTGAACCATACTCATTAACTATATTAACTGTGCTGATTCTTATATTACCTTTTTGTACAATCTGTTCATTTAATACTACCCCCTCAATCTCTACATTGTCTTCTGGATAACTCTCTCTTAATTCTATCGCAAGGTCTGTTCTCTTCTCTATCATGCCAGTATCCATCCTTTTTCACAGATTATTAGTGGTAAGTATCTGCATTTTTTTTATTAATATTCAATACAGAAGAATTTTCATAAAATGTATTGACACATTTACATATTTCAACTATTATATATTAAGTGCGTTTCCGTTGGACGAACCGTGTTAAGTTTAATGGAACAGATTATTTTTAACATATAGGAATAATTTATAATATCAGGAGGAATTAAAATGGCAAATATTAAATCAGCCAAGAAAAGAATTTTAATTGACCGCAGAAATGCAGAGAGAAATAAAGCTATTAAATCTAAAGTTAAAACAGCTATTAAACATGTCAACACAGCTATTTCTGCTAATGATAAAGCTGCTGCCAGTGCAGCACTTACTGCAGCTGTAAAAGAAATTGACAAAGCTGCAAGAAAAGGCGTATTCCATAAAAAGACTGCTTCAAGAAAGGTTTCTCGTCTTACTATTGCGGTTAATAAAATTGCATAATTTATGATAAAAGAAGTACGACCATGTAAAAGCATAAAACTTAAAGCATGGTCGTTTTTTTGATAATTCACTTAATTGCTTCATCAAATGCTTTTTTACTTTTCGTTTTACTAGCATCTTGCTCATCATTTTTATAAACCATTTTATATATTAGCGAATACGCATATAAAAACACTGGTATAATAATAGTTGCTGCAAGACTTCCTAAAAATAATGCATGAGTATTTGGTGTTGCAAACATTGCAGATATAAATGTCAGTAGATACATACCAAGAAGAATAACTACACCTGCAATAGCAAATATTCTTTTAAATTTTTTCATAAAAAATCTCCATTTGTTTTGCTCAAAATATCTCTAAAATACTCTTGTATTGTCTTTTCATACCCATTATCAGATGGCACATAAAACTTCTTTCCCACAAGTTCGTCAGGCAGATATTGTTGTTTGACATAGTGTTTTGGGTATTCATGTGGATATTTATATCCTATGCCTCTCCCAAGTCCTACTGCGCCTTTATAACTTGCGTCCATAAGATGTGGTGGCACTCCACTTGTATTTTCACTTTTTACAACTTCCATTGCCATATTTATTGCATTTACGGCTGAATTGCTTTTTGGTGCACTTGCCACATACGAAACTGCCTGTGCAAGTATTATTTGACTTTCTGGCATTCCAACTCTTTCAACTGCCTGTGCTGCACTTGTGGCCACTACAAGTGCCAATGGGTCTGCATTAGATACATCTTCTGCGGCGCAAATCATTATTCTTCTTGCAATAAAGCGAATATCCTCTCCAGCATAGAGCATTTTTGCTAAGTAATATATTGCGGCATCAGGGTCTGAACCTCTCATACTTTTGATAAATGCAGATATTATATCATAGTGGTTATCTCCACTTTTGTCATATCTTATTACTTTTTTCTGTATACACTCTGATGCAACATCAAGTGTAATATGTATAAAGCCGTCTTCACTGCGCTCTGTTGTAAGAATAGCAAGTTCAACTGCGTTAAGTGCAAGCCTTGCATCGCCTCCTGCAATCTCTGAGAGAAAAGTAAGGGCTTCATCATCTATCTTTGCCTTATATGAACCCATTCCTTTCTCTTCATCATTTACTGCTCTTAATATAAGTGTCTTTATATTTTCAGAAGACAGAGGTTTTAACTCAAATATTATAGAGCGTGAAACAAGTGCACTGTTTACTTCAAAATATGGATTTTCGGTAGTTGCGCCGATAAGTATTATTGTACCATCTTCAACAAAAGGGAGTAGATAATCCTGCTGTCCCTTGTTAAATCTATGAATTTCGTCAATAAAGAGAATAGTTTTTTTGTTATACATTCCTGCGTCATCTTTTGCCTTTGTAGTAACTTGCTCCATATCTTTTTTACCAGCTGCTGCCGCATTAATCTGTGTAAAGTTGGCACTTGTTGTATTGGCTATTACTTTGGCAAGCGTTGTCTTTCCAGTGCCAGCAGGTCCATAAAATATAATAGAACCAAGTTTGTCAGCTTTAATTGCTCTATAAAGCATCTTGCCTTGTCCAATTATATGCTCCTGCCCCACAACTTCATCAAGAGTAGATGGGCGCAGTCTTGATGCAAGCGGTGACTCCTGCTCTTTGTTTATATCTCTCATATAGTCAAATAAATCCATCTTATTTTCTAACTCCTGTTAAAACAATATAGGCTCTCCATCAATTACTGCAAAATATATGTCACTGTCTATATTAATCTGTACACGCCCTGACAGTGTTTCTGTAACTTTTTTTACAATAGTTTCTGTCTCTGCATCAGATACTGCTAACTCCATTTCTACATCTTCACTATATCTTGTATCAATAACTGCAAGCTCCATCTGTGCAGCAATATACTGTAATTTGCCTATCCCACTATAATCTGTCTTTATAACAACTTTTTTTCCAGCTTTCTTTTCTATAACCTGACTTGCGGCAAGCCCTTTTTTGGCAGCTTTCGAATAAGCTCTTACAAGTCCTCCCGTTCCAAGCAGTGTACCTCCAAAATATCTTGTTACTACAATAAGTATATTGTAAATCTGTGCGCCTGTAATAATTTCTAAAATTGGTCTTCCAGCAGTTCCTGACGGCTCACCATCATCACTACACCTGCTTATACCATCTTTTAATACAAATGCATAGCAGTTGTGTCTTGCGTCCCAATATTTCTTTTTTATTTCTTCAATAATCTTTACAGCTTTGTCTTCGGTTTCTACTGGAAAGACATTTGCTATAAAACGTGATTTCTTTTCAGTTATTTCTCCACTTCCTCCACTGTACAAAATCTTATAATCTGCCATTATTCCCTCCGGCTTTTGTCTTTTCTTAGCTTTACCTTCCTGCCTTCCATATGTATCTGATGTATCTGTGC
The DNA here is from genome assembly GCA_002361175.1 of Lachnoclostridium sp. UBA3320. GTDB lineage: Bacteria > Bacillota > Clostridia > Lachnospirales > Lachnospiraceae > Butyribacter. The sequence continues at coordinate 15,177 of DESG01000081.1, forward strand.
TGCAACTGTAATAATAGCACTTATAAGAAGGATTACATAAAAACTTGCGCCCCTGCTAAGCAGCATTGCTGATACTGCCATACTCTTTCCCATAACAGGTGCAAAAAGTCTTACAAAAAAGCCTTCATTAGCCCCAACTCCACCTGGCAATGGAAGAATATCTATACATACTGATACAAAGCTTTGCAGTACGATTATCTGTACACATGTATAGCCACTAAGACCAAGAGCCATATATACAAACCATGTCACTGCAAAATATGAAAGTCTTTGTATAATTGTTGTACCAAGAACAACAGCAGCAGTTTTTAAATGACTGCGTATATATTCTGCTCCTTCTTTATATGACATAAGCAAATTGTCAAGTTTTTTTTCTATTTTCTCTTTTCTTTTTACTATTCTTAATTTATGCAGCAGCCATGTGGCAAAATAAGCTATATTTTTAGCTCCATTTTTTGAAAATACAACAACTGAATACAGAAATATCGAAACTACATTTACTATAATTCCTGTGATAAAGAGCCACATATAACCTCTTATATTGCTTCTTGCAAAGCCATGCATAAATATAAACACAAATAATTCGATTATTACAAGTGCAATCTTATATATTATTGTCCAAAATAAAAGTGTTACTGAAGATGCGCCTATGTTTATGCCATCATTTCGCATATATAGCACTTGCATGGGCTGACCTCCTGTAGCAGATGGTGTAATTGCATTAAAGAAAAATCCAATAAATGAGTATTTTACGCATTTTATAATATTTATCCTAAAACCTAGCGATAAAAGTATTATCTGTATTGATACACCCTCCATTATTACATACATAAGGGCAGCTACTGCTGCAAGCAGCATAAATAGTATGCTTGCATCTTTTAAAGCATCTATTATCTCAGCTAAATCTTCATCTTTTAAAATAACATAAAATACTAATCCAAGCAGGATTGCCATAAATATAATGTTTAAATAATATTTCTTTTTCTGCATAACACCACGCCTTTTAGATAATTTTGTTTACAGAAGGAAATAGCTCTATACTCCTTTTTAAAATTCCATTTACATATGCAATAAAAATCCCATAGTTTACAATAGGTACACCCTGTGCTGCTGCACTTTGTATTCTATGTTTCATTTCCTTTTCGTTAAGAGTACAGCCACCACAGTGTATTATAAGTGAATATGATGATAAGTCTGTTGGAAAATCTGAGCCACTGCAAGTTTCTATTATAAAATCTTTTCCTGAATACTCTTTAAGCCATTTTGGTATTTTTACAGTGCCTATATCTTCACACTGTCTTCTGTGCGTACACCCCTCTGCAATAAGAATTTTGTCGCCTTCTTTTAAGTTTTTTACGGCAGCAGCACCTTCTACAAGCTTTTTTAAATTGCCCTTGTGTCTTGCAAAAAGTATTGAAAATGATGTAAGAGGTATATTTTCTGGTACTAATTTAGAAACTTCTTTAAATGCCTGTGAATCAGTAATAACCAGTTTTACATTGCCTTCAAGCCGTCTAAGTGTGTCTTTAAGTTCTGGTACTTGTGTAACAACAGCTATTGCATTATTGTCTAGTAAATCCCTTATAACTTGTTGTTGTGGCATAATAAGCCGCCCTTTTGGTGCAGACGCATCAACTGGAACAACAAGTAAGGCGATATCATTTCTTTCAATAATATCACCAACTATATCAAGTTTTGATTTAACGTCTGGAACTAAAGACACAAGTGCATCTTTTAATTCTTCTATTCCTTTCTTATACGCAGCACTTGTAATTATAACAGGGACATCTGGATTATTAGAAATAACAGTTTGTTTTATATCTTTAGCTTCTTTTGTTTTTATTTTGTCTGACTTATTAAGTACAATTATATATGGAAGTTTCTTTTCTTTTATGTTATTAATTATCTGTTCTTCCTTTGCCGAAAATTTAACACGGTTTTTATATGTAGATATATCTGAAACTAAAATTGCTATATCAGTTTTATTAAGCACTTTCATAGCTTTTTCAATTCTTTTTTCTCCTAGTTCTCCCTCATCATCAAGACCAGGGGTATCTGTAATCATACAAGGACCAAGTGGAAGTATTTCCATTGCCTTTGACACTGGGTCTGTAGTTGTACCTTTAACTTCTGATACAATAGCAATATCTTGTCCTGTTATAGCGTTTATTATACTTGATTTTCCTGCATTTCTTTTTCCATAAATAGTTATCTGTATTCTATCTCCCTGTAATGTTTTGTTTAAGCTCATATTTAATCCTCATTTCTTAAACCCCATGCTTTTTTGACTGTATTGATTAGTTCTTTTGTACGCTCTACCATAGTATGCTTCTTTCGCACAAGCATATTGCCCTCTCTTGCTATCTGTGTTCTTTCTTCGTCATGTGAAAGATAGTAGAATAATTTTTCCATCATATCGTCATGTGATTCATACCATACAAGGTGCTTTCCCTGTTCAAAAAAGTCAGGAAGTTCTGCTTGAAAATTGGTAAGCACAAAGCCGCCAGCACCAAGGATATCCCAGATTCTTAGAGGAATTCCTGTTTTTATATTCCTAAGCGTAATATTTAAATTTATCTTTGACTGTGCAAAAACTTTTGGCATATCATAAATATAGTCAACTTTACCCATATTTTTAACTAAAGGTATATCATCTGTATTACTTTCAGTGTATATTTTCGTATCATGCACTTTTCTTGACACCATATTAAGTATTTTTTTGCGCTCAAGTGAGGCAAGTTTCATGCCAAGTGTAGTATTGGCAACAATAAGTGCAGGAGTTCCTATAAATTCATCACCTGATATATGCACTGCCTTTCCATCAAGCTGTTCTTCTATATCATCTGATATCATTCTTTCCAAAAAATTATCACCATAAATTTCCATCTGTACATTCATAAGTGCATCAAAATATCCACGTATATATTCAGGCATATATATCATTTCATCATAGCGGTTCTTCTCATAAAGACTTCCAACAAAAGAGACATCTGCCTTATACTTTTTATCTGTACAATATTCTAATATATAGTCATTGCGCTCTACATCAACTGCCAGTGGAAGATACCATATATTTTTAATGCCACGTGCCTTAAATTCATAGTAAACTTGTTTGTCGAATACAAATATATAATTCACTGGCAGAAATGCTGATTTTGTATAAAGTGTAAGCATTGGGCTGTCACAGGTCCATGAAATATACCTACAGCCCATTCTATTACATGACTTAGCTATAACAGGAAAGTAATTAATTGATATAACTGCATCATATTCATGGCAATAAAGATATGTGTCCAGTTTTTCCTCAAATTCCCTGTCTTCTTCAAGATTGTCAATCTCACATATAAAGGCATCAACCATATGTCCAAGCTTTATTAAAGCATCTTCAAGCGCATTTTGATTATACGCTTTCCATCTGTATAAAAGAAATTTCACCAAACCACCTGAATCTTAAAAATTTTACTGTCTAATCTGTCCATTGCCATTAATCAAATATTTGCAAGTCGTAAGTTCACTAAGTCCCATAGGTCCTCTTGCGTGGAGACGCTGTGTGGATATGCCTATCTCTGCACCAAGCCCAAATTCTCCTCCATCTGTAAATCTTGTAGAGCAGTTTACATACACACATGCAGAATCTACTTCTTTCTGGAATTTCTCTGCATTGTCAAGGTCTTTTGTAATAATGCATTCTGAATGAAATGTAGAATACTTTGCTATATGTGCTATAGCTTCATCTATATTATTTACTACTTTTATAGCTATTATATAGTCATTAAATTCTGTAGCATAATCTGTGTCTGTAGCAGGTTTTATATCTTCGCCTAAGATGCGCCTTGTTTCTTCACAACCCCTAATCTCAACACCTACACCATCTTCAAATCTTTTCTTTAATGCAGGAAGGAAATCTTTGGCAATGTCTTTGTGAACAAGGCAAGTTTCAAGTGCATTACACACGCTTGGCCGCTGTGTTTTACCATTGTCTGTAATATCTACTGCCATATCTATATCTGCACTTTCATCTATGTATATATGACAGTTGCCACTTCCCGTTTCAATAACAGGAACTGTAGCATTTTGCACAACTGAATTTATAAGCCCCTTGCCGCCACGTGGTATAAGCACATCTATATATCCATTTGCCCGCATCATCGCAGACGCAGACTCCCTTGAAATGTCTTCTACAAGCTGCACTATATCTGCTGAAAAACCACACTCTTTTACTGATTCACGCATAACTTCCATAAGTGCTTTGTTAGAATTAATAGCTTCTTTGCCGCCACGCAGTATAACAGCATTACCGCTTTTTATGCAAAGGGCAGCTGCATCTACTGTCACATTTGGTCTTGATTCATATATAATGCCGATAACCCCCATCGGCACACGCACTTTTGTAATCTTCATTCCATTTGGACGGACAGAGCCGCCAAGCACTTCACCAACAGGGTCTTTTAATGCTGTAAGCTCATTACACGCATCTGCTATAGCATCAATTCTTTCTTTTGAAAGTTTTAAACGGTCTGACATTGCATCAGATATGCCATTTGCTTTAGCATTGTCTAAATCTTTTTTATTCTCTTCAAGAATTATGTCCGCATTTTGGCGAAGATTTGCTGCTATTGTCATAAGAATATGGTCTTTATCACTTGTATTAGCATTAGCAATAGCTGCTTTTGCTTTTTTTGCATTTTCACCTAACTGTGTAATATAATCCATACTGATATCCTTTCTAATCTATAACTTTTGAACATGCTATTGCAAGAGCCCCTGCTCC
>DESG01000021.1 GCA_002361175.1 Lachnoclostridium sp. UBA3320
TGCTTAAGTTCGCGCCTATGGGGATGGATATAGAAGAAACATGTGCATTTTGTGGACGAACTATCAGGCAAGTGGAACAAATAGTTAGAAGTCCTGTAAATGATGGAATTTATATCTGTGAGAAGTGTGCCCAAATAGCAATTTCAGTATTTAATGGAGAAATAAATAAAAAGTCAGCCAAAAACCTAAGAAAACACTGGGAAAGCCTCCCAGATATAAAAATTATAAAAAGAAAATCAAGATGGGATGATGTTGTATTTGCTTTAACTCCTAGACAGATACATCACGAACTGAATAGATATATTGTTGGTCAGGAACATGCTAAAAAAGTTCTATCAGTTGCCATCTATAATCATAATAAAAGACTTCATGATGAAACAGGTTTAATTAAAAAATCTAATATTTTAATTGCAGGACCAAGTGGTTGTGGTAAAACCCTGCTTGCAAGAACATTAGCCAAGATACTTGATGTTCCATTTGTTATTGCTGATGCGACCAGTTTAACAGAAGCTGGGTATGTTGGTGACGATGTTGAAATATGTATACAACAATTAATAGCAGCAGCTGATGGGGATATTGAATGGGCACAGAAAGGCATAGTATATATAGATGAAATTGATAAAATTGCCAGGACAGGGGAAAATAGGAGTATTACAAGAGATGTATCAGGACAAGGTGTCCAGGAAAGCCTTCTGAAATTAATCGAAGGCTGCACTGTATCTGTTCCACTAACAGATAGGAGAAAACATCCACAAGGCAATAATGTGCAATTTGACACATCAAATGTGTTGTTTATATGTGGTGGTGCATTTGAAGGATTATTTGATACAAAAAGAAAAACTGTTGTAGGATTTAATACAGAGCAGCCTAAAATAGAAGATAATAAAAAAGATGCAAATAAGGAATTGACATCTGAGGCACTCAAGAAATATGGAATTATGCCAGAATTAATAGGAAGACTTCACATCAAATGTGCCTTAACTGGATTAACAGAAAATGATCTTGTCCATGTTTTGACCAAACCTGAAGATGCGATAACAAAAGAATACCAGACATTGTTTAAACAGGATGGGGTGGATTTAATTTATGAAGAAGAAGCACTTCATGAAATAGCGAAACATGCTATTGAAAAGAAAACTGGAGCAAGAGGACTAAGGAGCATCTTAGAAGATGTAATGTTGGATGCCATGTACACTATCCCAGATAAAAAAGATAACATATCAAAATGCATAATCACTAAAGAATCTATACAAACAAATAAACCAAGAATCATAAAAAAAAGACAAAAAAGAAAAAATACTGCCACTGCTGCCCAAACTAACACTGGAACAGGCCAATAACAATTTTAGCCAAAAAATTGCAATTTTTTTTCTTCTATAAATAAATGTTCTAAAAAGTCCTGACAGATAATTGCCAGGACTTTCTGAATGCATATAACATTATTCGGTTTTATGTTGGTTGTTCCATATATCACAATCCTAAATATGATTTAATTTCCTGCTTTATCTGTTTGCCATAAGCAGTCCCTCTGATACTTCCGATTTTTACCAGAAGCTGGGGTTGGTCCAAAGTTGTTATTTGTTCAATAACTGCAATGTTTTTTTCGCACATTCCATAATCACCAATATACACATAACTCATCAATTTATCCTGTTCTGCAGCATCAATAATTGGCACAATGGTGACAACTGATGAACTTTTGTTAGAATTATTGGCTGATACCACCAGAACAGTCTGCTTTTCATGATGTAAATTACCTGTTACATTCTTATTGGCAATGTAAATATCTCCATATCTGCACATTTTAAGTACCTCCATTTTTGAAATTCTTAATTCATCATAAATATGATTTTTTTTAAGATAAAAATTTCCAAGGTTTCTATAATGGCTCATTATCCAGTTCAAATGGAAGTTTCTCCTCTTCTTCATTTATAGTTTCCCTTTCTACATGTTTATCCAAAACTTCTAATATATCACTTACATCACAATATTCTGCCTCTGAACAAGAATAGGGTGAGCATCTGCAGCAGTGTTTCATTATTACACTTGCAATTTCATCATATTCATTATTATTAACCAAAACATAATATCATCCTCCATCTTCATTGTGATGTTGCCAGTTACATGGCAATCCTGTCAAATAATCATCTAAGTTTAATATGATAAATTTTTTGATAACGACTAATATTTTTCAGAAAAATTTCTATCTAAAAATTTACTTAACCAAAATCCATCATTAGACTAAATATGGGAGTGGAATAAAGTCATTATCCAATTATTTTAATTCATTACATCCATCATTTTAAAAACAAGAAAAAATAAAATGATTGGAGGATAAATAATGTCACAACTGAAACTAAAAGACATTGGGATGGATTCTATGGAAATTTTGTACTATGAACGACAAGCAAAAAGAAAAAAGGCTTATATATCAAAAAGAAGGAAATTAACCCAAACCAAAGAAAAACCTACCAGAAACTCAAAAATAGAACAGAATTTTGATGCATTTGACATAAATCCAAGAAAATCCCTTTATAATATGTGTTAAATTGAAACAACTATGTGTCAACCTGAATATATCCATCAGATGACACATAGTTGTTTTTTGCTTATACCCAGAAAGCCCTCTTCTGTTTGCTTTAGGTGCTTTTTCTTCACTTTCTCAGATGTATATCTTCTCCATTGTCACACCTTGAATGGAAGTTTATCTTCATCACAGCTTATATCAACTTCTCTACTTGAGCATTCTATGCCAGGTTCTTTTTCAAACTTTATTTCATTTCTTTCCATATGATCCCATAAGATTTCACAAATCATTTGAACATCACACTCTATTTCAGCACAGTGCGCATTTCGGTCAGCACAAGGACAACAGTATCCTGAAATCATACCAACAATATCCTCATATTCTTTTCTGGTTATCGTAAACACAATATTCATCCCCTTTTCACTATATTACAACTATGTCACTGGTTATCTGTTTTTAATATGGTAAATTTTTTAGTTACATAGAAAAATCTCTCAAAAAAGTTTATATTAATAGAAGAACTTTCAAACTTTATCCCTGAGTCCATTATAAAACTATATATCTGAAGATTTGATTTAACGACACAGAAATTCAAGTTAAAGGATACTGACTGTCCATTAAGAGAAAATTCTTCTATAAATGTGACCCGATCCACACCCTGCATAGCCAGCAAAAAAATGGAATGCAAAAGAAAAAACGAAGAATTTAAAAAATTCCATAGCTATCTTATGATAATTGTGGTACGATAAAAGCAGAGAATTTAAAATCCAGGCAGGTGATACTATGGATAACAAAAGTAAATTATTAGATTGCTTATATAAAAATATGATAGCATATTTTGCAGGAGACCCAAAAAGGATACATCACTTTATTAAAGTCCACAGTTTTGCAAAACTAATTGCACAAAATGAAAACCTGGCAGATGAACAGCTTCTTATTTTAGAAGCAGCAGCTTATGTCCATGATATAGGTATCAAACCTTCAGAGCAGATACATGGAAAGTGCAATGGCAAACTCCAGGAGCAGTATGGACCTCCAGAAGCAGAAACAATGTTGCAGACTTGTGGTTTTTCAGAACAACAGATTAAACGAATTTCTTATCTTGTTGGGCATCACCATACCTATACAGGCATAGATGGGATTGATTACCAGATTCTGGTTGAGGCTGATTTTCTTGTAAACCTCTATGAAGATAACTGTAAAAAAGAAACAATACAGCACACATACCAGAAAATTTTCAAGACAAAAACAGGAAGAAGTATATGCAGGACAATGTTTGGCATTGATATAACTGTTCCAGAAAGTCCAAAAACTATATAAAGGTGGTAGAAATATGAAACATAAAGTAAAAGTAACTGTCATAGACAAAAAATTGTATCCAGAATTACAACACCAGTATTGTGCCAACCCTGCTTCTGGAGCTTGTCCTTGTTATAATGTCGGTGATGAATTTGTTTTCTATCGTGATGATAAGAGGGATGACTTCTGGCATATGGGATTAGATACACTTGTCAAAACAAATGCAAATCCAGATACCATTGCAGGAGGTCCTAAAATGCCTTTCTGTTCCGAAGCGTGGGATGCCATTGCACGATATATCTATACAGGTTTGCAGGGAGGTTCTATCATGAAGGACTGGATGAAAGATGAAAATACAATGATTACCTGCTGTTCTGATGGGACAAGGCCAGTGATTTTCAAAATAGAACGAATTGACTATGAATAACAGTATGACATCTTCTATTATCTGCAACTAATATAATGAAAAAACAGAATAACCAGCCAGCATCAGAGCATATTTTTCCAACTATATGCTCTGCTTTTTATTCTCAAAATGCCACAAATCAAAGATATTCCTTTTCTTCCATCTATAAATCTTATATATGAAACTTTACCAAATATAAAAAAGAAAGAATTATGCCCTATATAATATTTAATGCCACATATTTCAAAAACAAAAAAATAAAGGGTAAACAGAAGAGGATATCTGTTGGCATTCATTTCTGCAAGATTCCAGTCCATCAAATTATTGATATAATCATTTCAAATTATATCTGCATCACTTAATAAGAGATTTTTGTGTCATAAAAGTAATGTATGTCAAAAAAGTCCTAAAACTGTCTGCTATACCCATTGAAATACGACAGTACAACAGTAATAAAAGTAACGAACATTAATTTTGGGACAGGAAGGAGGAGGATAAAAATATGTGTTTGTATGGTTATTGCAGGATTTCAAAAAAATCACAATCCATTGACAGGCAAGTAAGGAACATAAAAAAAGAATATCCTGGTTCAGTGATTGTCCAAGAGGCATTTACAGGAACGAAGATAAACAGACCTGAATGGAATAAACTGTATAAAAACCTTCAAAATGGTGATATAATAATTTTCGACTCGGTCAGTCGTATGTCCAGAAATTCAAAAGAGGGCTTCTCCTTGTATAAGGAATTATTTGAAAAAGGAATATCCCTTGTGTTTCTAAAGGAACATCATATTGATACAGATGCATACAAAAAAGCCATGCAAGGGATTGTGGATATAAGCATCTGTTCTGGTGATAATGCCACAGATGATTTAATTCATGGAATTATGACAGCCATTAATAAATTTATGATGAACAAAGTTGAACAGGATATCTACAAGGCATTTGAACAATCTGAAAAAGAAGTCATGGATTTACACCAAAGAACCAAAGAGGGTATTGAAACTGCCAGACTGAATGGTAAGCAAATTGGTCTTCCCAAAGGTACAAAGTTAGTAACTAAAAAGTCTATCCAAGCAAAAGAACAGATAAAAAAATATAATAAGACCTTTAATGGTTCTTTAAACAACGAAGAAACTTGGAAACTGATTGGTATTTCAAAGACTACATTTTACAAATACAAGGAGGAAATGCTTGTAGGTCTACAAACCTGATTACTGTATATAATACCAAAGAATAAGAAACTCCATTATTGGATTGAATATTTACTCATTTGGATAAAAATATCATATTTATATAGGAGAAGAGAACTTCCTCATCCCCTCTAATCTCTCTCCTGCAAAAAACCGATGGCATAACACCATCGGTTTTTTAATAAATTCTATTGCCAGACTCATATCATTATTTGCATACAATGGCTTCGTTCCTGTTAATTCTTTTATACTCAAGTCCTAATCTATTGCAAATATGATATAATTTCATCTGAAAACTCTGCGGAGTGAGTTTTTCCAACCTTCTTTCATTAACTGCCATAAACACATAATCCTTATTTTCTGGATGCAATTTCAATGCACTTGTGATAAATCTGGCTCTTTCCCACTTCCTAAAAATATCGTTATGACCATCTTCCAGTTTCATGTTTGCAATTTCTGCAAACGAAACATCACCAACAAACCATAAACCTAAAGCCAATCCTCTGATATCATTTGGATGCAGATCTATCCATTCTTTGATTTTTTCTGTTTCCTCGGTATTATATGGATTATCAATATAATGTATTTCCCTGTCAGGATACATCAAATAATTTCTGTATATATGCCTGTCAGGTACAAATCCCAGCATATCCTCCTCTGCCATTTTATTCAATCCTGTTTGCAGCATGCCAGTAAAACATTTTATCCTAGTTCTGTTCATTTCATATGTTTTGCCAACCTGCAATACAAATTTCTTTATTAGCATATCGGAAAGCTCTGCTGCAGGTATTTTACCAATTTCATTTTTTTCAAAACACTCTTCAAAAACAGACCAGTACATTCCTGCATTTTCTTCGCAGATTTGCCCTGATTTTATTGCTTTTTCCAGCTCTTTCTCTATGACTGATGCTAAACAAACTCCTATTTCCTCCTTCATTTTTACTTTTTCCTCCAGAATTTTTCTTATCGCATCCTCATCTGGCAACTGGTCTTCATCAATAATTTGATTTACAATTTGACACAATACAGTGATTTTATCTTCTTTTTTCATATCAAATCCCCTCTTTCTATTTTTTCTATTATAAATATGATATTTTTGACTGGACGAAGAAAAGAGCCATTCTTACTGAATGACTCTCTCTAATAAATACCATTAAACTATTTTTCAATTATCATCACACCAGCATAGACTGATATAATAGCTTTAATAAAATGTTTTATAGTCTTAACATCACCATCCTCAATTGATAAAAAATTGCCTTCATCATCGTGCCTACACACAAAGCAGTCCCCATGGATAATTTCCTTGATTTTCCTCTGTTTTTTCGCTTCATCTGTACCTTCTCCAAGGACTACTGCCTTTGGTTCTAATCCATTGATTAATCCTTCATCATTTAATACAATATCTAAATTGTCAGTAAGTGCATATACATCAATTAATCCTCCAACAAAGGCTTGTTCTGCTTCCAGATTGTTCTCAATTTCTTCAATCCTCTGTTGGGTATTTTTAAAAGCATATACTTTAACTTTTATCCCCTTCTTTCTTGTTTTATATGGAAATGGTATACCTGTTCATGTTAGGTTTCCTGTTCTCTAATACCTGAATTCATCATACAAATATGCCATCACCTTTTTATCACCTCACATTCAAAATTTCCTATTCATATGCCATCCAGCCATACCTCCAATCCAGAAGTGCCTTTTCAAAACCCTGCTGATCCATTCCTGCCATATACTCCGCTACATCCATTGAAATGAACCCATAATCAGCCAAAGAGCACAGAATATCCAGCCTCCCTTTTTGGTATGCTTTCCTTACTTCATCTGTTTCAGTATCGTTGTTCTCAGTATATGATTCCAAATTATGGAAAGGGCAGCTCCTCCTGGCAATACTCTGGACACAAATCGTGTCCCTTGCAAAAAGCACAAATATTTGTAAAAATCCTCTTTACTTCCTCCTCAAACCTCTCCTTCTCCTCTTCTTTCTGCATCATTTGCCTGCATTTGCATTGGCATGCCATCAAAAGA
>DESG01000140.1:0-2193 GCA_002361175.1 Lachnoclostridium sp. UBA3320
GCGCACAAATACCCTTATGTTTGTTATTACATTTCAGTAATATTATTAAAATATTAATTGTTTAATTGTATATGCCATATTAACGTATAAAATTCATTCTTGCAAACGGTTCTCTCTCTGGTATGCCATATTTTTCTTTTCCAAGTGCAATGCTTTTCATAAGAAATGCCATATTGCGTGCAAGAGTACGCATCATCTGAAGCCCTTCTATATCTTTAGCAGCTTCACCACTTGCTGCACCATGAATACCATTCCAGTACTGTCCAGAAGCTATTGGCATACCTGAATGTGTACTATAAAACAGCCTTGTCATAAAAGCAACTAAAGTAGCATTAGCAGAGGCATAATACACAGGACTTCCCACTACAAGACCATCACACTCTTCAAACTTGCCAGCAGTTTCGTTAACTAAATCATCAAACACACATTTGCCAGTTTCAGCACACTTAGCACAGCCAATACAACCACGTATATCCTTATTTCCAATACACAATATCTCTGTTTCTATGTTTTCTTCTGTAAAAATTTTTTCCATCTCATGCAGTGCAATATAAGTATTGCCATTTACATGAGGGCTTCCATTAATCATTAATACTTTCATAATAAATTCTCCTTTTTAATAAAAAACTTTTGATTTTTTGATGTAATTCTTTTAACTATACCAGTATACTCAGGATATCTTTCCAAAAAAGCATCTATTATGTCATATTTTCCCCAAAAGTGCATTGGAAAGACACACTGACAATTTGTATAAGAAAGAAAAGTTTTAAGACCACAATAAGCATTACATTCAAGTCTTGGGTCAAGTGGAACAAATGCTATCTCAATATCCATTTCCTTTAACTTTTCCATCTCTGTAAAATACTTTTTTTCCATATTTTTATTTTCTTGCTCATCTTCACCATCAAGCAACCACAGATTTAAATCACCAGCATGATAATATATCCTGTCTTTATAAGAAAGAAGAAAAGCTACACCTTCATCTGTTGAACGCAGTGTTCTTATCTTTAATTCTTTTCCATTGGATAACATAATTATTGTAGAAATATCCTTTTTTAAAGGCAGTATACTGTTTAAACCCTGCGCTGCCAGCTGCTTTGAAAACTTAACAGCCAGATTTTTATATGGCACACCCTTTGCAAGTACAAATAATGTGTCAAGATGCATATCTGCAAGTGAAAATATCCATGGGTTAAAGTGGTCTTGGTGTTTATGACTTACAAATACTACAAGAGGCTTTTTTTTGTCAAATTCTGGCAATATACCCTTATAATAGTCAAATAAAAAATATACATCACCTGTATCCAATAAAAAACCACTATGTTCTATATATGTCACTTTCACGATAAAAATTCCTCAAATATTGTTTGGCAATACCACTTACTCTTTTATCATTACCATGCAGCTTTTTTTACAAAAACATATCCCATACTTTTTAATAACCATATAACCTTCATCAATAAGCTCTGCATCATAATGTTTATCATCTATCTGCTTTAATGCTTTTTGACACATATTTTCCATTTCTGTAAACCTAAGTGCACGTTTTAATTCCAGTATTATTGCAGGTTGGCGTTCATCATAAGGCTTTAATACAATATCATAACGTCCCTCACCACTTTCCCTGTTTGAAAGCTTCTCATACTTTTGTAAACCTCCCAAAAGCCCTAGAAGAAAGCCATGGTAGAAATTTTCTGCACTGTCCATAAAACTAATACTTTCATAAAGTTGTTCTCTTAAATAATCTTCAAAAACCTTTGTATCACCATTTATTATAGCTTTATATAACTCTGAAAAATCTACTGATTTCACTTTACTATTAAACCATTCTTGTATAGTATTTTTATATATATACAAAATTTCTTCATTTGGTATTGTCATTGACAAATATATCTGCTGTTGTGCAAAATTTTTATCCACAGTTTTAAGGTAGCCTGTAAAAAACAGAAAATTCCATAAGTTATCCTGTGATTTATATATATCTGCATAGGTAATATCTTCATGTATGGGTTTTTCTATTGTACTGCCAGCAATGAGTTCTTCAAGCTCTTTCTTTGTGTCATTATCTGCGGTGTTAATTAGTTCATGGACAATACTATTTGATGACGTATTAGACCAGTATGGCTTTGGAAATTCTGTATTCTCATGAGTTATATCTCTTACATAATTAATTATACTCCATGGGTTATATAC
>DESG01000140.1:2528-2992 GCA_002361175.1 Lachnoclostridium sp. UBA3320
CCAAAGTATTCTGCATAATCTTTATTAAGTATAGATATAACATCAAGATTATTAAGTCCTGTAAATATACTTTCCCTACTAATACGCAGACAACCTGTTACAACAGCAAATTTAAGACTTTCATTTGTTTTTAATGCAGATTCAAACAGTGAACGGATAAAAGCAACCATTTCATCATAAAATCCATTAAAATAGGCATTTTCAAGTGGTACATCATATTCATCAAGAAGTATAATTGCCTTCTGTTTATGATATTTTTCTAAGCATATTGATAAGAGTTTTATAGAGTTTGCAGTTGTGGCACCGTCTGCTATGCCCTTTAAAACAGAAATATACTTTTCTTTTAATTCTTCTGTAATCACATTGTTTTCCAGTACATACCTGTGTCTGTCAAATTCATTAAAAATTTCATTGACAAGGCTTTCATATGCCATTTTATATGTTGGCTGCTTGGCTGATTTTAA
>DESG01000093.1 GCA_002361175.1 Lachnoclostridium sp. UBA3320
AAGTATAACATTTTTTTGTTCAGAAAGCTGTGGCATTACATGACGTACCATTTCAGCAGCTATACTGTACGTCCATAACATTTACAGAAGCAATCTATCTTAAGAGTATTATATAATTAGCAACATTGCTTTTGACTGTAAATTTCAGAGACGTGCAGTATATTGTTGAAAAATTCAACCGCACAGGTGATAAATTTTTTATAAAGAAAAATTAGAAATCAAAATATAGGCGGTCATATAATTTTCATATTGACCAATATACATAACTTTTATTGTCTATATGTTCACAAAATTAAAGAAAGGATATGTTCATGAATAAACAAGAATCAGATATATTAAATTCACTTCTTATAGAACCATTTGTTAATCAAAGAATCTTATCTGAAGTATCAGGTCATTCTCTTGGTGTTGTAAATCGTTCATTAAAGAATCTGATTAAGGAAGGTTATATTGACGAATTTATAAGACCAACTGAATTGGCAAAAAAAGAATTAAAAGAAAAAGCACCTAAAAATGCCATTATCCTTGCAGCAGGTTTTGGAATGAGAATGGTGCCAATAAACACGCAATCGCCAAAGGCTTTAATGGAAGTTAATTCAGAACCTTTAATTGAAAGGGTAATTAATCAGCTCCATGAAGTAGGAGTAAGGGAAATTTATGTTGTAGTTGGTTTTATGAAAGAGCAATTTGAATACTTGATTGATGAGTATGGTGTGAAACTGATTGTAAATGAAGATTATGCAAAGAAAAACAATCTTCACTCTCTTGCTCTTGTAGCTAATTACCTTTCAAATACATATATTATTCCCTGTGATATTTGGTGTGATAAAAATCCATTCCGAAGACATGAACTTTATTCTTGGTATATGGTCAGTGACTTAGTAGATAACGAAAGCACTGTAAGAGTAAATCGAAAAATAGAACTTGTTACCAATCAGCAAAGTGGTAATCAAATGGTTGGCATTGCTTATCTTATTGAAGAAGAAAGCAAAATAGTGAGGGAAAGACTAAAAAAATTTGATAATGATAAGAAATATGATAATTCTTTTTGGGAAGAGACATTGATAAATAAAGATAAGTTAATTGCTAGGGCAAGAGTAGTTCATGTTTCTGATGTTGTTGAAATCAATACATATGAACAGCTTAGAGAGCTTGATGAAGAATCAAATCATCTTAAGTCTGATGCGATTAATATAATTGCAAGAGATTTAAATGTTGGAAAGAATGAAATTATAGACATTGAAGTGTTAAAGAAAGGAATGACCAATCGTTCATTTTTGTTTTCCTGTAAGAATACTAAATATATTATGCGTATTCCTGGAGAGGGAACAGACCAACTTATTAACAGAAAAGAAGAGGCTGTGATTTATCAAACTATTAAAAATAAAAATATTTGTGATGATATTATCTATATCAATCCAAATAATGGATACAAAATAACGAAATTTCTTGAAAATTCTAGAGTATGCAATCCAAAAAGTTATGATGATTTATTGGCTTGTATGAAGAAATTAAGAGAATTTCATAACATGAAATTGAAAGTTGAGCATAAGTTTGATATTTTTGGACAGATAGAGTTTTATGAAATGTTACGAGATGGTGCATCTTCAATATACAGAGATTATCAAAAAACAAAGGTGCATGTGTTTGAATTAAAACAATATATAGATAGACAGGAAAAAGATTTTTGTTTAACACATATTGATGCTGTTCCAGATAATTTTCTTTTTACAGAAGATGGTGATGTTCGCTTAATTGATTGGGAATATGCTGGAATGCAAGACCCACATGTTGATATTGCAATGTTTTGTGTGTATTCACTATATGACAGAAATCAAGTGGATAATTTAATAGATATTTACTTTGAAGGACAATGTAGTAAAGAAATTAGGATAAAAATATATTGTTATATTGCTGTATGTGGACTTCTTTGGAGCAACTGGTGTGAGTATAAAAGAAGTCTAGGTGTAGAATTTGGTGAATATTCACTTCGTCAGTATCGTTATGCAAAAGATTATTACAAGATTGTAATAGAGGAGTTAAAGTAAATGAAAGTAGATAATGCAATTATTATGGCTGCTGGTACTGCAAGCCGTTTTGCTCCACTATCGTTTGAAAAGCCTAAAGCCTTGATTGAAGTTAGAGGAGAAATTTTAATTGAAAGACAGATTAAGCAATTAAGAGAAGCTGGAATTGATGAAATTATAATAATTACAGGATATAAGGCAGAACAATTTGAATATTTAAAGAAAAAATATAAAGTTATGCTAATATATAATCCAACTTATCTAACCAGAAATAACAATGCAAGTATTTATGTAGCAAAAAAGTATTTGAAAAATTCTTATATTTGTTCATCTGATAATTATTTTTTAGAAAATCCTTTTGAGAGTAAAGTTGATGATTCTTATTATTCAGCTGTTTATGCTAAAGGGCAAACTAATGAATGGTGTATAAAAGAAGAAAATGGATGGATTAAAAATGTGACAGTAGGAGGCAAGGATTCATGGGTAATGTTGGGACATGCTTTTTGGTCTGAATCTTTTTCGAGAACATTTATTAATATTTTGCAAAAAGAATATTATTTACCAGAAACTATAGATAAACTTTGGGAAACAATTTTTATTAAACATATTGATAAACTTCCTATGAAACTTAGAAAATATTCATCTGATTTTATTTTTGAATTTGATACACTTGATGAATTAAGAGAATTTGACAATTCTTATAAAGAAAATACAAGATCTGCAATTATTAAAAAATTATCAAAGAAGCTTGGATGTAATGAGGCTGAAATAATGAATATAAAAGCATTTAAAGATAAAGACAATGAAGCTGTAGGATTTATATTTAATAAAGAAAAAACATACAAATATTATTATATTACACAGCGATTGGAGGAAATAAAATGAAGAAGAAAATTGATTGGATGATAACGCTAGTGCCATTAGCTATTATTGGTAGTTTGAGTCTGTTATTTTTTTTATTTCCAGAACGTTCTAACAACGTTTTGAGTCAAGTAAGATTTTTCTTTGGAGATACGTTAGGTACATACTATCTAATTGTTGGATTAGGTATTTTCATTATTTCTATTTATTTGTGTTTTTCAAAATATGGAAATATTGTTCTAGGTAAACAAAATGAGAAACCAAAGTATTCATTTTTCGTATGGGGTTCAATGATGTTTACTTGTGGTTTAGCAGCAGATATTCTTTTTTACTCATTTTCAGAATGGGTCATGTATGCAACAAATCCGCATATTTCTCAGTTAGGTTCAATTCAGGAATGGGCGGGAGTTTTTCCGCTATTTCATTGGAGCTTTATTCCATGGGGATTTTATCTTGTTCTTGCAGTAGCTTTTGGTTTTATGCTTCATGTTAGAAAAAGAAATAAACAAAGATTTTCAGAAGCATGTCGTCCTATTTTAGGAAAATATACAGATGGATGGATTGGAAGAATTATTGACTTGTTAGCAGTATTTGCACTTTTGGCAGGAACAGCTACAACATTCAGTGTTGCTACACCTTTAATGGCTACTATTATTCAGTCTTTGTTTGGATTCACTATTGGAAGAACATCTATTACAATTATTATCATTCTGATTACTTGTTTAATATATACTTATTCCCTTTTACATGGCTTTAAGGGTATCAGTATTCTTGCTAAAGTATGTATCTATCTGTTTTTTGGCTTAATTTTGTTTGTATTATTCACAGGTGGACAAGGACAATATATTATTGAAACTGGCATAGAATCTCTTGGTAGAGTAGTTCAAAATTTTGTTGAACTTTCTACTTATATAGATCCACTTAGAGAAACTAATTTTGCTCAGGATTGGACAATTTATTATTGGGCTTATTGGATGGTATGGTGTGTAGCCGCTCCATTTTTCATTGGAAATATTTCTAGAGGCAGAACAGTTAAGCAAACCATCATTGGCGGCTATATTTTTGGAGTTGGTTCTACATTGATTAGTTTCATAGTTTTGGGAAATTATTCACTTGGACTACAGACATCTGATACTGTTGACTTTATTGCACAATATGTAGCAAATAGTGATCTCTATGCTATGATTATCAATATCATTAATACTTTACCCTGTGGCAAAATTGTAATGATTTGGGTTCTTGTCACTATGATTACCTTTTATGCAACATCTTTTGATTCAATTGCTTATACAGCATCGTGTTATAGTTATCATAAATTGGAAGAAAATGAGCACCCAAACACTAATATTCAATTATTATGGTGCATATTGCTGATTTTACTTCCAGTTGCATTAGTATTTTCAGATAGTTCAATGAGTAATATACAAACAGTGAGTATTATTGCAGCATTTCCTATAGGTATTATTATGATAATGATTGTTTGGAGTTTTTTAAAAGATGCTAATAAGTATATAAAAGAGGTAGAAGATAAGTAAGCATGTAATAATCGTAAGCATGTAATAATCCGTATG
>DESG01000067.1 GCA_002361175.1 Lachnoclostridium sp. UBA3320
TATTGTAACTGTTTTGTTACCCATTTATTATTGTCATTCGCCATAATATCTGCTAAATCCTGCATACATGGTCTTACTGGCTTTTGTACAAAGATATTGTTATAAAATTTTACATCTCCATGAAGAAATGTCATAAATCCAGCAATTTCTGTACCATGGACTTTATGATAAGGCGTATATCTTGGAGATGGGAAACCAGGTGCTCCGTTATCTGTTCCAATTCCAATAGATACAAGCGAACCAAGTATAAGGTTGTGAACAACAGCAATGCCCTGAGCTGCCAGTTTTAAAGAACGGTCTGAAAGCAAGAGATTGTGGTCAATTAAAGTTGGTCCATGAGATACCTCCACAAAAATATCTTCTCCAATACTGCTAAAGGCATTATTGTCAATTTTAAAATCTAAAGGAAGGCAGTTGTCATGAAATAAATTGCCTGTTACTCTTGTTCCCTGTGCTTGCCAGTCCAGCCATAGACCACGTGTGCAGTTGTGTATATGGTTTCTGCGTATAATAACGTCAATAGCAGCGTGCATTTTGATACCGCCAATTTCCGCACCAGCAAGATTTTGCTTATTGTTAATATGGTGTATATGATTGTCTTCTATAATAGAAAATACCCCGCCAAGATGTCCTACAATGCCAGTTTGTCCACAATCATGAATATCACAGCGTCTAATAATATGAGAACCAATATTTTCTTTATTCCAGCCCTCATAGGAAGCTTGGCAGATACAATCACGCTCTGTCTGTGTACCATCTTTATATTTCCATTTCAACCATTTATTGTCATTTTCAGGCTGCAAATATTTACCAAGAGAAATTCCGCTGCATTTGGATTCATAAATTTCACAATCTTCAATAATCCAGCCTTTAGACCAGTGTGGACCTATCATACCTTCTTGATATGCTGTTGGAGGAGCCCATTGAGTTGCAGCTTTACTCACTTTAAAACCAGACAGTGTAATATAGCCTATATGTTCTTCTGAAGGATAAAAACAATTTCTTCTAACACTAATTTCTACATTTTCCTGATTTGGGTCTTTACCTTGGAAATTTGCATATAAAATAGTCTCATCTTTTTCTGTGTCTTGACTAGTATACCATGTGTACAGAGAAAAATCAGCATCCCATGAAGCTTCAGATTTGTGTGGATTTTTAACTTCATCTAACGTAAGCACTTCATACATAGATTTTTCATTGAGATAGACATCACCTATATGTGCAATTATAGATGCAATATACCAATCTCCAGAAATTTTTTCAATAAACGGATTAAAAGAACCAAAAAAGCCATTTGGAATACGTACAGTCCAGACATCTCCTTCAAGATGATTCCAACACTTTACTGGTTCGCTTCCTGTGATATGTGCACCACCTTTTACAGAAGAATGGTATATAATCCGCTGGTTTGCAGTTCCTGCATATTTTGGATTGACAGCTTCTCTGTAAATCCCTGGAAATACTAGAACTTCATCGCCTGAAAGCGCAGTATCAGCAGCTTCTTGAATAGTTTTATAAGGTTTTTCTTTTGTACCGTTTCCGCTAAATGTAACAGATGCATCAACATAGATTATCATTTTCTACACCCCTATGTTTTTAAATTTTTATTTTGTTAAATTATATATTTTTTTCTATATTATGTCAATTACTGTTATTTGTAAAATGCCTCTATCGCCTGCATAAAGAACTGTGCTGCCCCATCACCATTTTGGTAGCTTGCCACAATTTCTTTATTAAAAGGAAATAAAAAGACTTATTTTTTCGTGGACAAAGAATCGGGAATTCGTGGACATATTAATACAAAAATAACTAATTTTGGTATAATACTTGGCAGGAAGGGAGATAAAATGTTAAATAAAGTGTCGTGTATATTAGCAAAGAAATTAGCCAAGTATTCAAAGCCTGAAAAGGAAGATATATATATTTACGGCTTAGAGCTTATTATATCAACCGTTATGGGCTTAATTTCAATATTATTTATTTCTGTTATATTATCAAATATTAAATTAGGAATTTTATTTATTTTTATATTTGTGCCTTTACGATTATTTACAGGTGGATATCATGCAGCAACTTATTGTAAATGTTTTATAGTTAGCAATTTTTCGTATCTATTGGTTCTAATTTTAAAAAATATACTTTGGAGCAAGCTATTATCTGAAATATGGATTTGCCTGTTTATTTTTGTCAGTTATTATATTATTAAGAATGCACCTGTCATTAATGTACATCAACCAATTAATAAATATAAACAGATGCGAAATAAAAGAGTTACAAAGTATATTCTGGCAGCAGATGGAATTTGGATATTATATTTGGCTATAAATTATAAAGAATTATTGAGTATGGCTGTATTAAGTATTTGTTTAATTGCAGCTTTTATGTTAATAGCTGATAAATCATTTTCTATACGAAAGGAGCAAATTAAAAATGAAGTTTCTTGCTAAATTTGTAGAGTTATGTGCAATTTTCGGTGCAAACTGTGCCTCTGCTGTTTTAGGATATCAGCCAAAATTGCCAAAAGATTTAATGTAAAAGTAAGTAAAAAAGTGCCAGAACAAATAGTTCAGGCATTTTTTTATAGGAGGAATTATATGTTAAATGAAGATAATAGATTATATATTGAAGCTATTAAAATGGCAGCAGGAAGTGTGCAATATAAAAATTTATCAGTAAAAAATACTTTTATTGACACTGTGTCCCAATTATATCAATATTATGAAAGATTCCAAAACATACAATATCTTGAAACTGCCCTTTTGCATATTCAAGCATATCTAGAGATGGGATTTCCTTATGAAGATGGAAAACCTATATATGATATTGTATTAAAAAAGCTTAAAACTACTAAGGAATTAATGTTTCCAAAGAAATTTTATTCACCAAAAAAGATAAAGTTAAATAAAACACAAGTAAAGAGTATGATAAAAAAATGGCCAGCATCATCATATCAAACAATGAAAATTGATGAAGTGGTCGCAGATATTATTAAAAAAGTAAAACAAAAAGAAAGGGGGATCTTTTATTACAAATGTGCTGTTATAGGAGATTTGTATGAATTAGTAATAAATGAAAAAGAGACATTTTTTCATGACTTGCGAAGGGGAATATTTTATACTTTTATAGTTTGACAAAG
The DNA here is from genome assembly GCA_002361175.1 of Lachnoclostridium sp. UBA3320. Lineage (GTDB taxonomy): Bacteria > Bacillota > Clostridia > Lachnospirales > Lachnospiraceae > Butyribacter. Next base: position 3,137 of record DESG01000067.1, read on the forward strand.
TTATTCCATTTGGTATAATAAAGTAATAATAATACTTGGGAGAAATAAGATGATATATATTGCTATATGTGATGATGAGGAAAAAATAGTTGAAATACTGAAAAATAAAGTGATGATGTTTTTAAAAGACAATAATATAGTTGCAAATATAATGGTATATGACCAAAGTAGAACGTTGCAATATGACATTGAAGAAGGAAAACATTTTGACTTGTTATTAAGTGATATAGAAATGCCTAATATAGATGGAATGAATCTTGCTGCATATATGAAAAAGCATTTACCAGAAGTATTGATAATTTTTATAACAGCTTATATTAAATATGCAGTTGATGCATTTGAGTTATCTGTTTTTAGATATATTCCCAAAAGTTCTATAAATACCAGATTGCAACATGCATTAAAAGATGCAATAAATATGATTAATCTTCAAGCAGATAAATATTATATAATCGAAACACCAAGCAGGATTGAAAAAATACCATACAAAAAAATATTATATATCCAAAGGGAAGGCAAAAATGCAGTTCTTAACTTGATAGATAATTCAACAGTAAAAGTAAGAAAAAGCTTGGCGCAGGTGTTTAAAGAATGTGAGTCAGAAGATTTTATTTTTGTAGATAGGGGAGATATTGTTAATTTAGCACATATAATAAGTATTAAAAATGGAATTATAGAATTAAAAAATGGAACCCGTTTACCAGCAAGCCAGACAAGACTAAACGATATTAAAATGAAATTAAGTGAATTTTGGGGAAACCAGATATGACTGTACTATACGAAAGCATTGAATTTATAGCAAGCTTTATAGAAATTTTTTTGTTATATAAGATTTATGGGCTTTTGTTACATAAACAAAATACAAGACAAAGCAGAGTAGCTGATATTCTATTATCGATTATGGAAGCTATTATTATAAGGACTTGTAATCATATATTTGTATTACCATATATTACTATGTTAATTTTTATTTTGTATGCAGTTATTACATGCAGAATTTTTTATAAAGCCAGTTATATTGTCATTTTTGCAATCGCAAGTTTTTATATAGTGTGTTTAGCAGGATTTGAATTTTGTATATTTACGCTTATTTCCAGTTTTTATAAAGGACAGGAAACATTGATGGTTCTGATTTCAGAAGAAAGCATAGTCCGTATGATATTAATTATTGTGGATAAAGGTTTATGGGTTATTCTGTATTTTTTAATGAAAAAATATTTATATAGGTTTTCATTAAAGAAAAATTATTTACATACAATTTTTATTATGTCATGTGCAGGATTTTTTGGACTGATTTATTTATCAAACCAGACCTTTACAGTATTTGCTTCTCAGACAGTTGGCATGTGGTTTGTTTTTTTGGTTTTTTTAATTCTAATTTTCATTGTTGTCTATTTTGTTATAGAAAACAGAGAAGAAAAGATGAAGCTGGATTTTGCAGAAGTGCGTAATGAATTGTTGGAGGAAAAGTATAATACAATTAATGGAATTTATACAGATAATGCAGAATTATACCATGATTTAAATAACCACTTAACTGTACTGTATCAGTTGCTGGATGAAGGTAATAATATTGGAGCTAAGGAGTATATCAAAGAAATAAGTAGGCCGATTATGAAATTATCAAAAACTGTCTGGACAGGCATTGATGTTGTAGATGTTATTATTAATAGCAAACTTGAAATTATGAAAGAAATGGATATTCATGCTGAAATTAATGTAGAATTTCCCCAAAATACAAATATACTACCAAATGATATCTGCACTATTTTGGCGAATTTATTAGATAATGCTATTGAAGCAGTAGGAGCTTTAAAATATCCTGGCAGTATATCGCTGGTTATCCGCAGGATTAATTCTTTTTTGTTAATTAAGACATCAAATTCCTGTGTTGGGAGTAAGGAAAAATTTAACCAGTATCCAGAGACAACAAAAAAAGATAAAAAACTTCATGGCTGGGGTCTGCCAAGCGTTATGGAAACTATTAAAAAATATGGAGGTACTTTTAAGTGTCAAGATGAGGGTGACAAGTTTACTGTTAATATAATGCTATTTTTTGAGATAGTAGAAAATTAATATTGTTATATGAGAAGAAACTAAAAAAAGAAAAAATAATAAGGATTTTTATATAAAAAAGCTAGATATAGTTAAATTTTTACCTA
>DESG01000022.1 GCA_002361175.1 Lachnoclostridium sp. UBA3320
GAAACACTTGTAGATTTATATAATCTGTTATCCAATAACATTTCTTATGAAGAGCGCAGGAAATTTTATTACAACACTGCTATTGTTAAGGAGGGATTTGAAATGGAAAGTTCTGTATCAACAATGGAATATGCTTTAGAGTTGCAAATGAAAAATAAGGAAATAGCGCATAATTTAGAAAGGGAACTACGTAATTTAGAGATAAAAGCACATGATTTAAATATAAAAGAGCAGCAGTTAAAGAGCAGGGAACAACAGGAAGAGCATATAAAAGAACAAGCAGTTGTGGAAGCAATTATTGAATTGGGCAGTGAAATAGGCTGGTCTGAAAGCGAGATTATACAAAAAATTACAAAGAAGTTAAAAATTACACAGGAAAAAGCAAAATTTCTTTTTGATTTATTGATACAAGAAAAATAGTGCCCCCTATGCTTTAGCATAGGGGTTTCTGTTTTTTTCTCTCTCTTTTGCAAGGGTATATGAACTGTTGCGCTTGTCCGTAAAACCAATCTAAATATATATAATTGCACTATTGACTTTATACTTCAATTCAGCTAGGATTAATATATTAAATACTAGTAAAAATAATTTAAAGATTTAAAGAAATAAGGAAATGAGGAAAAAGATGGCAGATGAAATTAAAAATATACCACGACACATAGCTATTATTTTAGATGGCAATGGAAGGTGGGCAAAGAAAAAATTTCTTCCACGCAATGCTGGTCATGCAGCAGGCAGTAAAAATGTTGAAAAAATATGTTCCGCTGCTTGGAATATGGGCATAGAATATGTAACAATGTATGCATTTTCTACTGAAAATTGGTCAAGACCAAAAGATGAAGTAGATGCACTTATGAAACTACTTTATAGTTATCTTAAAGACTGTATTAATACTAGTAAAAAAAATAATATGCAAGTGCGTGTAATAGGAGATATTTCAAAATTAGAAACATCACTTCAAGAAAAGATTGCAGAATTGGAAGAAGTTTCATCATATAACACAGGACTTCATTTTCAAGTGGCACTTAACTATGGAAGCCGTGATGAAATTAAACGCAGTATCAAAAAAATTGCAAAAGAAGTAAAAGAAGGCAAACTTAATATAGATGACATTGACGAAGATGTCATATCTTCACATCTTGATACATATGGCATTCCAGACCCAGATCTTATGATTAGAACTAGCGGCGAACAGCGGTTGTCGAATTATCTTTTATGGCAGCTTGCATACGCTGAATTTTACTTTACTGATGTTTTATGGCCTGATTTTGACAAAAAAGAACTTGAGAAAGCTGTAAAATTTTACCAAACAAGAAACAGGCGTTTTGGAAACATATAAATAATCAACAATGAGAGGATATAACTAAGATGTTTATGACAAGACTTGTCAGCGGAATTGTTCTTATGGCAATCACAATAACCCTTATGATTTGTGGAGGTTATCCTTTATTTGGGGTTATAACTTTAATTTCCTTAATTGGACTTTTTGAACTTTACCGCGCTGTCGGCATAGAAAAGACATCTCCTGCACTTGTGGGATATCTTTCTAGTATAGTTATAGATATACTTATACTTAATAATAAGTATGAGTATCTTTTAATGTGTATTATATTTACACTTATGATATTTATGATGTGCTATGTAATAAGCTACCCAAAATACAATTCAGAACAAGTGACAATGTTACTTTTTGGACTTATATATGTAACAATAATGTTATCATTTGTATTTAAAGTGAGATTTGTTAAAAATGGAATTTTACTTGTATGGCTTATATTTATAGGAGCATGGGGTTCAGATACCTGTGCATACTGTGTAGGCAAACTTATCGGAAAGCACAAAATGCCTTCTAAGTTAAGCCCAAACAAAACAATAGAGGGCTGTGTAGGCGGCATTTGTGGAGCGGCGTTAATTGGCTTTATATTTGCAGCAGTATTTTATGATGATTACAATGTATGGTGGCAGCTTCCTGTAATTGGTGCAGTTTCTTCTGTTATATCACAGATTGGCGATTTAGCAGCGTCAGCTATTAAAAGAAACCACGATATAAAAGATTATGGCAATCTTATACCAGGGCATGGAGGAATACTTGACAGATTTGACAGTATTATATTTACTGCTCCAATAGTATATTACCTGATAAAGTTTATCATGTAAATAAAGATACAATAATATAAGAAAAGAGATGACGTATGAAAGAAATAGTTATATTAGGCTCAACAGGGTCTATTGGTACACAGACCCTAGAAGTTATAAGAAACAACAGCGATATGCACGTAAAAGCAATCGCAGCAGGAAACAGCACAGACTTGCTTTTTGAGCAAGCACATGAATTTATGCCAGAGTTAGTCTGTGTATATAATAAAGATAAGGCACATAAGCTTGAAAAACAAATTAAAGACGCAGGACTTAAAAATATAAGTGTTGTTTCTGGTATGAATGGGCTTATAGAATGTGCGACAGTAAGCAGTGCAGATATTGTTGTTGCCGCTGTATCGGGCATGATTGGCATAAAGCCTGTAATTGAAGCAATTAAATCAGGAAAAGATATTGCTTTTGCTAACAAAGAAACCTTAGTTACAGCAGGGCATATTATTATGCCTCTTGTTAAAAAATATGGAATAAAGCTTTTGCCTGTAGACAGCGAACATTCAGCTATATTTCAGTGTATTAATGGTGAACACGACAATAAACTTGCTAAAATTATTATTACAGCATCAGGCGGCCCTTTTCGTGGCATGAAAAGAGAAGAACTTAAAGGTATAAAGCCAGAAGATGCACTAAAACATCCAAACTGGTCTATGGGAAAAAAAATTACTATTGATTCAGCGACAATGGTCAACAAAGGTCTTGAAGTAATCGAGGCAAAATGGCTTTTTAACACAGAGCTTGACAATATAGAAGTTGTAATACAGCCGCAAAGCATAATACATTCAATGGTAGAATTTGAAGATGGTGCAGTTATGGCACAACTTGGCATTCCTGATATGAAGCTTCCTATACAATATGCCTTGTGTTATCCAGAGAGAAGGACGTTAAAAGGAGAACACCTTGACTTTTATAAAATATCTCAGATTACATTTGAAAAACCAGATATTAAAACCTTTGAAGGGCTTAATCTGGCATATGAGGCTGGAAGAACGGGAGGCAGTATGCTTACAGTTTTTAACGCTGCTAATGAAAAAGCCGTTGCCATGTTTCTTGAAAATAAAATTGGTTTTTTAGATATTTCAAAAATTATAAAAGAATGTATGTATACACATGAAAATATTGCCAATCCTTCTTTAAATGATATACTTGAAATTGAAAAAGACGTATATAAATTTATAGAAAATAGATATGCGAAATAGTTATTTAATTTAATTATTATGGAGGTTTTAATATGAATATTATTGTAGCATTACTTATTTTTACAGTAATTGTAGTAATACATGAGTTTGGTCATTTTCTCCTTGCTAAAAAGAATGGCGTAGGTGTGCCAGAATTTTCTATAGGCATGGGACCTAGAATTATAACATATGCAAAAACAAATAGTGGTCATGTAATAAAACTTTTCTGCTCACAGAAAGATTTTGAAAATAGACAAGATTGGCAGGAAGTTACAAAATACTCTTGGAAACTCTTTCCTATTGGAGGCTCATGTGCTATGGTTGGGGAAGACGAGGAAAACAATTCAGAAAACTCGTTTAACAGTAAAGGTGTATGGGCAAGATTTTCAATAGTATTTGCAGGGCCATTTTTTAATTTTATACTGGCATTTATATTCTCAATAATAATACTGTCTTATTCTGGAATTGATTATCCTATAGTAAGGGTAGTTTATGACAAACAGCCAGCAAGCCAAAGCGGTATTGAAACAGGAGATATAGTAAAAAGTATTAATGGTAAGAAGATAACTATTGGACGTGAAATTGTCACTTATACACAACTTCACCCACTTACAAGCAAAGACGTTGAAGTTATAGTAGAGCGTGATGGAGAAACAAAAACATTTAATATTAATCCTTATTATAAAACTTTTCTTTTTGGATTTTCATACTCTACTAATGAAAAAGAAAGTTCACAGATAAGCAGTGTTACAGAAGGCGGAGCTTTTGAAAAAGCTGGTATTTGTGATGGCGATATAATCAAGTCAGTAAATGGTGAGACAGTTGCTAATGCTGGTGAACTTGGCGATGTAATGAACAAAGTTAATCAAGATGGTAAAGACGTTCGCTTTGTGGTAGAGCGTAACGGCAGTGAGCATGAATTTGTGGTAACTCCTGTAGAATATGAAACATATACTTTAGGTTTTAATGCGGCATTTGATGAAAAAGGTGGAAGTGCGCTTGATGTAATTAAATATAGTTTTGTTGAAGTAAAATATTGGATTGTTACAACCGTGGCAAGCCTTGGACAGTTAGTTACAGGTCATCTTTCAATGAATGATGTATCAGGACCAGTAGGCATAGTCAATGTTGTAGGTTCAGCGATTGACCAGAGCAGAAGTCTTGGAATTATGGCTGTGATTATGCAGATGCTTTATATGTCAGTGCTTCTTAGCGCAAACCTTGGTGTGATGAATTTATTGCCAATACCAGCTCTTGACGGTGGAAGACTTGTGTTTATTTTAATAGAAGCTATACGTGGCAAGCCTATTGATAGAGAAAAAGAGGGGTTTGTACACTTTGCTGGACTTGTAGTGCTTATGCTGTTTATGGTATTTGTTATGTACAATGATATTATTAAAATAATAAAATAATACTTTTATTAATATGGGGGTTTTATGTTGTCTATATCAGAAAGTAGAAATAATACAAAAGTTATAAATATTGGTGGTGTAAATATTGGCGGTGGCAACCCTGTTGCCATTCAGTCAATGACTAATACAAAGACAGAAGATGTTAGTGCTACTATAAGCCAGATACTTGAACTAGAAAAGGCAGGCTGCGATATTATACGATGTGCAGTGCCTTCTATGGAAGCTGCAAAAGCACTTAAAGAGATTAAAAAATCTATACACATTCCTCTTGTAGCTGATATACATTTTGACTACAGACTTGCAATTTCTGCTATTGAAAATGGAGCTGACAAGATAAGGATTAATCCAGGCAATATAGGGGACAAAGATAAAGTAAAGGCTGTAGTTATGGCAGCAAAGGAAAAAAACATACCAATACGTATAGGAGTCAACAGTGGCTCTCTTGAGAAAGAGATAATTGCTGAATATGGAAAAGTCACTGCAGAGGGGCTTGTTAAAAGTGCACTTCTTAAAGTAAAAATGATTGAGGACATAGGATATGACAATCTTGTAATAAGTATAAAGTCATCTGATGTTCTTATGTGTATAAAAGCACATGAAATTATTGCAAAAAAGACAAATTATCCTCTTCATGTAGGAATTACAGAATCAGGTACAGTTTTAAGCGGCAATATAAAATCAGCAATAGGTCTTGGCAATATCCTTTATCAAGGAATTGGTGATACTATACGTGTTTCTCTTACAGGAAATCCTGTTGAAGAAATATATTCTGCAAAGCTTATATTAAAGACACTGGGGCTTAGGAAAGGAGGAATCACAGTTGTATCTTGTCCTACATGCGGGCGTACACAGATAGACCTTATAGGTCTTGCCAGTAAAGTGGAAGAGATGGTTAAGGACATAGATACAGACAGAGATATAAAAATAGCTGTAATGGGCTGTGTTGTGAACGGGCCAGGAGAAGCAAGAGAAGCAGATATCGGAATTGCAGGCGGAAAAGGGGAAGGACTGCTTATAAAAAAGGGAAAAATTATTAAAAAAGTATCAGAATCAGAGTTATTAGATGTACTTATGAAAGAACTTAATGCGAATTTTTTCCATTAAACGACAAATTTCATTTGACATTTAAAAAAATACAATATATAATATAGACAGATTTTGTAAAATATATATAACTTTACATAACCTGTACTTACAGAGGGAGAAAAAATGTTAGATTTTGATCTTACTAGTGTATTAATGGCAGTAATTACAAGTAATGTGCTTATAATTATTTTAGTGTTTATATTTTTTAATGAATCAGCATTATATAAATTTGGCTTTTCTATACTAGGTGTATTTTGCGTATTAGTTTTTGTTCGCATGGTGCTTCCTTTTGAATTGGCTAGTATTACTAAGGTTATTATGTTTCCTAAAACTATTTCAAAATTTATAGTCTTTATAACACATCCAAGATTTTCTCTATTTGGATATCCTTGTTCAATCTGGACATGTTGTATAGCTATATGGGGTATTGTATTTCTTGTTTTATTTTTTAGATACATTCACTCTATAAAAAAGACATATGATTTTGTAATGAATTATGGAAAAGATGTTACTGATGATTATAGGCTGCTGGTTGGCAAGCTATGTATAAACGATAAGTTGTGCAAAAGGATATCTGTTATAAGACTTCCACTGATGCCAAGTCCATCTGTATTTAAATACGGCTCGAATTATTACATATTGATACCAAAGAATCTGGAATTAGATGAGGAAGAGACAGAACTTGTATTCAAACATGAATTAGCACATATTTTTCACCATGATTCAACATTGAAATTTCTAATACAAGTTTTATGTTTGTTTTACTGGTGGAATCCATTCTGTTCCTTATTGAAAAAGAAAAGTGACTTATTATTTGAGCTTCGTGTTGATTCTTCCATAATTACAAAAGGGCCAGATGAGGTAAAACGCTATCTTGCATGTCTTATAAAAGTAAGGGAATATAGTGCTGACAATCAAAGCAATTTATCACTGACAGCAACAATTAGTCTTTTGCCAGTACAAAATTCGGCTCTATATAAGCGTTTCTATTTTCTTACAGAAGATGGTTCAAGGAATAAATATTTAGAAAAATGTATTCTAATACCTGTGTGCATTATGTATTTGGCGTCATTTATATTTATTTTTGAGCCTTATTATAGAGTAACAGAAGATACTACAATAGGCACTGATTTAAGTGTACAAAATATGTATATTATTAAACATGATGAAAGTACATATGATATCTATTTTAATGGAGTATATGCTGAGACAGTTGATTCTTTGGACAATTATCCAGAGGACTGTAAAATATATTTATCATTAGAGGAGGCTCAACAAAATGAGGAGAACTAAATTTATTATTTCCTGTCTTGCTGCACTTACATTACTTAGTACAACAGCACCTTGTATAGCTAATGCCAACGAGCAGGAATCAGCTGTTGTAAGTGAGGTCAGTGCTGCTGCTATAAATCCAGGAGGTACTGCTGATCCACAAAGTGATATTATTCGATGGGTTTATGATGAGCATGCAGATGGAAGTCTGTATAAGCGTCTTTATAATTATAGTAAAGGTTTTTGGATTGGTGATTGGATTAAAATCAGAGATGCTTATAAATAGTGAGATAATGGAATAATTATTTGAAAGAGGCATATTAAATAATTTGTTATTAATATGCCCTTTTCTCATTCTTTATTCTATCTATCTAAGTATGATATTATAATAATTAACAGGAGATACTATAATATGAGGTTCGAGGTACAGTCAAAGCGTGTAAAATATGAGATAGAGTTTTTTGGCAAAAATCTATATTAAAAAGTGGAGGAAACAATGTTAAATATAAGATTTGGTGCAACAGATTCAACTATTACTTACGTTGATGGATTTTTCAATAGCGATTATGAAGATGAATGGTTGCTAGACCCATTTGTACAAGGAATGGTTCTTGATATTGATAAATCTAAAATTCTTAGTCCTAATTGTATTGAAAGTCCTATATTTGGACAAATACCACCAACAAGGCTATCTGGTGGTGTTAAAGCATTAATACTTATGTTAAAGACAGATGAAGAAATATGGGCAACAGCATGTGGAGACAACTGCGCTAAATGGATTACTAAAATATCTGAAATGAAAGATTTAACTATATGTCTAGAACATTTTATGAGTTTTGAAGATAACCATTTTCCTTTTCGAGATGCTAATACAGGAGAAATCTATAATGATTATTTGGATGCTATTATTAATAAAAATGGTAAATATTATTAAATATCATATATACAGCTATGCTACTATTCTATATACAAATAGTAGCATAGTTACTTACATTGACTTACCTCTGGTTTACTCTTAGCTTTTTTTTACTTTTACTTTAGTAGTAAAGTTCTTCGCCATACGATTTTCAAAAGTAACTGTAGTAGTTATATTGACAGTACCTTTTTTCTTTGCTGTAATCTTGCCTTTTTTATTCACTTTCGCAATACTTTTATTATCAGAATAATAACTTACTTTTATTTCCCCATCTTTACCTGTGAATTTCTTTACTATTGTTGCATCCTTTGGAATCCTTAGTTCTAATTTCTTACTGTTGCCTCTTTTAATAGATATCTTTTTGTTTACCTTTATTTTTTTAAGCAGTTCCTTGTTTCTTTGTATCGGTGAAAGCTTGTTAGGACGGCTTGTGCTTTTTGGAGCAGCAGTTGATTTTGGAGTGGCAGTTGGTCTTGAGGTATCAGTTGGTCTTGGAGTAGTTGTCGGTCTTGGAGTTCTAGTCGGTCTTGGGGTATTAGTTGGTCTAGCGGTTGGAGCAGCGGTTGGAGTAGTTGTCGGTCTAGCGGTTGGAGTAGCAGTCGGTCTAGTGGTTGGAGTAGCAGTTGGTCTAGCAGTTGGAGTAGCAGTTGGTCTAGCAGTTGGAGTAGTTGTTGGAGCAGCGGTTGGAGTAGTTGTTGGTATAGTTGTTGGTGTGGCTGTTGATGCAGCTGTTGATTTTATAGTAATAAGAATATCAGCAAGCTTATTAGTACCAGAGTTAGCAGTGATAGTTGCCGTTCCAGCCTTTTGACCTGTTACAACACCAATATCTGTCACCTGTGCAACAGAAGTGTCAGAAGAAGTATATGTCACTGGATTAAGTACCCATAATTTAAGTGTATTAGAACTATTTGCTAAATTTGCTCTCAACGTCAATTCTGTTGTATTACCTATATCAATAGTGTTGTTGCCTTCTAAAATATATCCTTTAATATAAGAATTCTTTACTTCTATTTTTTGCATTATATTTTCCTGTGCTGTCTGCATACTTTGGTCAAGGTTCTGAGAAGCAGAGCAAAATGCTCCTGCTAGTGTATTTGGAAAATTTGCCTCTTTTGTGTAAAAATCACCAAGTCCAACATAAGTATGCTCTGGATTAATCATACTTGTATAATGTCCGGTTACTGCTCCTGATTTTAGGTTCACCCAATCGCTCTTTTCTTCATACCATTGATTAATTCCGCTAACCATACTAGTACCCCAGTTGTATGCTAAATTCTCAGCATTCGACTGTATATTGTTATACTGAACAGACCAAATGTCTTTTCCGTTTAACCGACTATGTCCAGATGCTAAAAAGCTATATGCTAATCCACCTTCCACAGCACGGATTCTTGCAATGCTTTCCAGGTCTTTAGACCACTTGATAGGAACATAATCGCTAGATGTTAGTATACTAGAAGGACTTGCAGGATTCGGCACATTGCCAGCTTCGCAAGCTTCTTTACGAATCTCATTAATTCGCTTTAATGCTTCTTCAGCTTGGCTGTAATAAGAGCCATAAACTCCTAACATAGTACAATCTGCTGCCGCAGTTTTTACATCTGTTTCTAAAACTGTTGCATCACCAGTTTTTGCTACGCTTTCTGCTTGTGCTTTTATGTCATTATTCTCTACATTGTATGATATTCCTGTTAATAATGTAACTGACAGTGATGCACTAAGTAACCCTGCAATAAATTTTTTCGTTAATTTCATTTGAACTCTCCTTTCTTACAACCTGTCTGCAATATCGTATATAAGTTTTTCTGATTCTTCCCAACCAAGACATGCATCTGTAATTGACTTGCCATAAGTGTGTTCATGTATGCTCTGATTTCCAGGTTCAATATAGCTTTCAATCATTACGCCTTTTACAAGTTTTTTAATATCAGAAGATACAGAACGGCTATGCAGCACTTCATATATAATACGTGGCTGCTCATTATAATGCTTACTAGAGTTAGCATGGTTGGCATCTATTATACAGGCAGGATTCTTTAAATCATGCTGTTTATAAAGTTCGTTTAAAAGCATTAAATCTTCATAATGATAATTAGGAAGATACTGGTCATGTTTGCTTACAGCTCCACGAAGTATCGTATGGGTAAGTGGATTGCCATCTGTCTTAGCTTCATATCCACGGTATATAAATGTGTGTCCTGACTGTGCTGCAATACATGAATTAAGCATTACACTTAATGTACCGCTTGTCGGATTTTTCATACCACATGGAATATTTAGTCCGCTTATTGTAAGCCTGTGCTGTTGGTTCTCGACAGAGCGTGCACCAACGGCAACATATGAAAGTATGTCCTCTATATAGGGCCAGTTCTCAGGATAAAGCATTTCATCTGCTGCAAAAAGATGTGTTTCTTCGATTGAGCGGATATGCATTTTGCGCATTGCGATAATGCCTTCTCTAAGGTCAGGAGCTTTTTCAGGGTCAGGCTGGTGCAGGATTCCTTTATATCCTTCTCCTGTTGTACGTGGCTTGTTAGTATATATTCTTGGTATCAAAATAATTTTCTCGGCAACATTTTCCTGTATCTTTGCCAGTCTGTTGACATAGTCACACACAGCATTTTCATTATCTGCTGAACAAGGTCCTATTATAACTAAGAATTTATCTGATGCACCAGTGATTACATCTGCAATCATTTTATCCCTTTTTGCTTTAAGTACTTTTAAATCATTTCGCAGTGGGTGTAGCTCCTTAAGTTCATCAGGTGTCATAACTGGTTTTATATAATTAATGCTCATTAGTTAGTTTCCTTTCTTTTGTTTTATCCATTTATGGTTAAAATTTCAGCTTGAACTTATTAAAAAATATATTATTATAGAAATAGAGACTAGTTAATTCTATTCAATTTTAAACATGATGTCAATATTAATTTATAAATTTTTAATAAATATGAACTAAAATGCCATTATTACTGTAAAGAATCAAAAAATAACTCTGTAATATTTGATAAAAAATGCAAATAGTATTCTTTACTTTTTGTGCATTAAGTGGTAAAATAATGTCAAGAACTTTAATATAAGGAGGAAAATATTAAGATGGCTAGAGCTAAACAATCAATGGATGGAAATACCGCAGCAGCACATGTAGCATATGCATACTCAGAAGTTGCAGGTATCTATCCTATCACACCTTCAAGCCCTATGGCTGACTCTGTAGATATGTGGTCAGCAGCAGGACAGAAGAACATTTTTGGAGATACAGTTAAAGTTGTAGAGATGGAATCAGAAGCAGGCGCTGCCGGCACAGTTCATGGTTCACTCGCAGCAGGTGCACTTACTACTACATTTACGGCATCACAGGGTCTTCTCCTTATGATTCCTAATATGTATAAGATAGCCGCTGAACAGTTGCCAAGTGTATTCCATGTATCTGCACGTACAGTATCAACACATGCATTGAATATTTTTGGCGACCACAGTGACGTATATGCGTGCCGTCAGACAGGTTTTGCTATGCTCGCTGAGACTAATCCACAGGAAGTTATGGACTTAAGCCCAGTTGCACATCTTGCAGCTATAGAGGGCAAAGTTCCATTTATTAACTTCTTTGATGGTTTCCGTACATCTCATGAAATCCAGAAAATTGAAAAATGGGACTATGAGGACCTTAAAGAAATGTGCAATATGGAAGCAGTAGAAGAGTTCCGTAAGCACGCACTTAATCCAGAGCATCCATCATCACGTGGTTCACATGAGAATGGTGATATATTCTTCCAGCACCGTGAAGCATGTAATAAGGTTTATGATGAGCTTCCAGCAGTTGTTGAGAAGTATATGGGCAAGATAAATGAAAAGCTTGGCACAGATTATGGCTTATTCAACTACTATGGCGCTCCTGATGCAGAACGTGTGATTATTGCAATGGGTTCTATCTGTGATGTTGCAGAAGAAGTTATTGACTATCTGATGGCAGCTGGTGAGAAAGTAGGACTTGTCAAGGTACGTCTGTATCGCCCATGGTCTTCAGAAGCTATTCTTAAAGTAATTCCTAAGACAGCTAAGAAGATTGCAGTGCTTGACCGTACAAAAGAGCCAGGTTCACTTGGCGATCCTCTTTTCCTTGATGTAGCTACTACTTTACGTGAAGCAGGACTTAATGATATCGTGCTTACAGGCGGACGTTATGGTCTTGGTTCAAAGGATACACCTCCTTCATCTGTATTTGCAGTATACAAAGAGTTAGAGAAGGATGAGCCTAAGAGCCGCTTTACAATCGGTATTGTAGATGATGTAACTAACTTAAGTCTTCCAGAGGTTAAGCCAGCTCCTATTACATCAGCACCAGGAACAAAAGAGTGCAAATTCTGGGGTCTTGGCGGAGATGGTACAGTTGGTGCTAACAAGAACTCTACAAAGATTATCGGCGACCACACAGACAAGTATATACAGGCTTACTTCCAGTATGACTCAAAGAAAACAGGTGGTGTAACAATTTCACATCTTCGTTTTGGTGACAATCCTATAAAGAGCCCATACTACATCAATCAAGCTGATTTTGTTGCATGTCACAACCCTTCTTATGTAGTTAATGGATTTAAGATGGTACAAGATGTTAAGCCAGGCGGTGTATTTATGATTAACTGCCAGTGGTCTGATGAAGAGCTTGAATCTAAGTTAGATGCTGCTGCTAAGAAGTACATTGCTGATAACAATATCCAGCTCTATACAATCAACGCTATTGATAAAGCTATTGAGATTGGTATGGGTAAACGTACTAATACAATTTTACAGTCTGCATTCTTTAAACTGGCTGATATTATGCCTATTGATGATGCTGTTGACTATATGAAACAGGCAGCTAAAAAGTCATACAGCAAAAAGGGTGATGCAGTAGTTGAGATGAACTACAAAGCTATTGATGCTGGTGTAGATGCTACACATAAAGTAGAGATTCCTGATTCATGGAAGAATCCAGAACCAGATGCTCCTGCTAAAGAACTTACAGGACGTCCAGAAGTTGTTAAATTAGTTAAAGACCTTATGGAGCCAATCTCCAAGATGGATGGTGACAGCCTTCCTGTATCAGCATTTATTAACAATCCTGATGGACAGTTTGAGACAGGTGCTTCTGCATATGAGAAACGTGGTACAGCTGTAACAGTTCCTACATGGGACCCTGAGAAGTGCGTACAGTGTAATAACTGCGCATTTGTATGTTCACATGCTACAATACGTCCGTTCCTTCTGACAGAAGAAGAGAAAAATGCTGCTCCTGACAATATTAAGACAGCTGCTGATAAATCAAAGAAGACAAACTATCTGTTTACAATGAGTGTATCACCTCTTGACTGTATGGGATGTGGTGAGTGTGTAACAGTATGTCCTGCTGAAGGTGCTATTAAGATGGTTCCACAGGCAGAAGAGTCTGATGAGCAGCCAGTATTTGACTATCTTGTTGAAAATGTTGGAAAGAAAGACAGCGGATTTGCTGACACAACACCAAAAGGAAGCCAGTACAACCAGCCACTCCTTGAGTTCTCAGGAAGCTGCGCAGGATGTGCAGAGACATCTTATGCACGTCTTATCACACAGCTTTTCGGCGAGCAGATGTATATTTCAAATGCAACAGGATGTTCATCAATTTGGGGCAACCCTGCAGCAACAGCACCTTATACAGTAAACAAGGATTCAAAGAAAGGCCCAGCATGGTCTAACTCACTGTTTGAGGACAATGCAGAACATGGTCTTGGTATGCATATAGGTCAGAAGTACCTCCGTGACCAAGCTATTAGATTTGTACAGGCTTGTGCAGCTTCTGACAAAGCTTCAGATGAACTTAAAGCTGTAGTAGATAAGTTTATTGAAACAAAAGATGATACAAAGGCTAATGCAGAAGCAACAAAGGCTCTTATACCTGAACTTGAAAAGGCAGCAGAAGCTGGCTGTCCTGACGCAAAAGCAGCACTCGCTAAGAAAGATTACCTCAGCAAAAAATCTGTATGGATTTTCGGTGGTGACGGTTGGGCATATGATATCGGCTTTGGCGGACTTGACCATGTACTTGCATCAGGTGAAAATGTCAATGTAATGGTATTTGATACAGAAATGTATTCTAATACAGGCGGACAGGCATCTAAAGCTTCAAATATCGGCGAAGTATGCCAGTTTGCAGCAGCAGGTAAAGAGATAGGAAAGAAGAGTCTTGCTGAAATCGCTATGAGCTATGGCTATGTATATGTAGCACAGATTGCACTTGGCGCTAATCCTGCACAGGCAGTTAAAGCTATAACAGAAGCAGAAGCTTATAATGGTCCTTCACTTATCATCGGTTACGCACCATGCGAACTTCACGGTATTGCTAAGGGTGGCATGAACCACTGCCAGGATGAGATGAAGAAAGCTGTTAAGTCAGGTTACTGGAACTTGTTCTCATTTAACCCTGCACTTAAAGCAGAAGGAAAGAATCCATTTACTCTTTCATCTAAAGAGGGCGATGGTTCATATCAGGAATTCCTTAACAATGAATCACGTTATACACGTCTTATTAAGCCGTTCCCAGAGCGTGCTGAAAAACTCTTCAAAGAGTCAGAAGAAGCTGCAAAGGCACGTTATGAGCATTTACAGAGATTAGTTGAGCTTTATAAATAAGACTTCTAGCATATAATATATATTCTGATTTTTAAAGACTGCCATGCTATGTATGGCAGTCTTTTTAAAATTCTTATACTATAATTATTGGCAGAAATTTAGAAAATATACTAAATTGTAATAGAATCTTTTTTTATTTCATTATTTTTGGAAGCTTTGCTAAACTTTTTGCAATATCCTCATCTGTAGGAATATAATCTGTCATTCTTCCATCATTAAATGCTTCATAAGCATACATATCAAAGTAACCTGTACCAGTCAATCCAAATACAATGTTCTTTTCCTCGCCAGTTTCTTTGCACTTCATTGCTTCGTCAATAGCTACACGTATAGCATGGCTGCTTTCTGGTGCTGGTAAAATTCCTTCTACTTTGGCAAATTTTTCAGCAGCTTCAAATACTGCTGTCTGCTCTACACTCCTTGCCTCCATAAAACCATCATCATAAAGTTGTGAAAGTACAGAACTCATTCCATGATAGCGTAGCCCACCAGCATGATTAGGTGATGGCATAAAGCTGCTGCCAAGTGTATACATTTTTGCAAGTGGACAGATTGCGCCAGTGTCACAAAAGTCATATGCATATTTTCCTCTTGTGAAGCTAGGGCATGATGCAGGTTCTACTGCAATAAACTGGTAATCAGCTTCGCCCCTGAGCTTCTCGCCCATAAACGGTGAAATTAATCCGCCTAGGTTAGAGCCACCACCAGCACAGCCTATAATAACATCTGGTTTTATATCATATTTATCCAATGCTGCTTTTGTTTCTAAACCAATAACTGACTGATGTAACAGTACCTGCGAAAGCACAGAACCTAATACATAGCGGTAGCCTTCCTGTGAGGTTGCTGCTTCAACAGCTTCAGAGATTGCGCATCCTAAGCTGCCGTTGGTATCAGGAAACTCTGCAAGAATTTTTTTGCCTACTTCTGTAGTAGAAGAAGGGGATGGTGTTACGTTTGCGCCATAGGTACGCATTACTTCACGGCGGAAAGGTTTCTGTTCATAAGAAACTTTTACCATGTATACTTGGCAGTCAAGCCCTAAAAATGCACATGCCATGGAAAGAGCTGTTCCCCATTGACCTGCACCTGTCTCAGTAGTAACACCTTTTAAGCCCTGATTTTTTGCATAGTATGCTTGTGCAATAGCAGAGTTTAACTTGTGGCTGCCTGATGTATTGTTTCCTTCAAATTTATAATAAATCCTTGCTGGAGTCCCAAGGGCACGTTCTAAGTGGTAAGCACGCACCAGTGGGGATGGACGATACATCTTGTAAAACTGGAGTATGTCATCAGGTATGTCAAAGTATGCTGTAGTATCGTCTAATTCCTGCTTTGCAAGCTCTGTACAAAATACGCCGCTTAATTCTTCCAGTGTCATAGGGTTGCCAGTACCAGGATTTAAAAGTGGTGCTGGCTTATTTTTCATATCTGCTCGCACATTGTACCACTGTTTTGGCATCTCATGTTCTTCTAAATAAATTTTATAAGGTATTTTCTGACTTGGTTTCATGTGTTTCTTCCTTTCATAAAATTATAAATCTTGTGTATTATAGCACAGTTTTTTTCTGTTCACAAGGTTAATACTGATTTAAGATAGTGTAACTTTACTTGGGATATGAAAACATATATATTGTGCTATTTTTTAAATATGATGTAATATATACGAACTTAGATTAGCATGGCAATTTCAAAGTTTTTTAGGCGACAAGCACGCTCTCGCTTGAATGGGTCACGCAGTGGTGCATAAAGCCGTAAAAAACACGGCTTAAGCACCAGCGGTCCCATACAGCTGTCTTTTGTAAGAACATTTGAAAATTGCCATAAAATATAAGTTTTGACCTATTTTCAGCAAAACAACAGTTTTTAAACATTTTCACTTCTTTTATTATAAAATTTTCTTGTCATGCAGCAAACATGCTCAGTGCGTATATCATCCATTAATTTCCAATAAATATCCTTATTTGTATGGTGATATATAAATCCACATTTTTCCTGCACTCGTTTAGATTTAATATTACCTTCAAAATACCCACACCAGATTTTTTCCAGTGCCAAATCTTCAAATCCATGACGGAGTAATTCTTTTACTGCTTCTGGAATAAATCCTTTTCCCCAAAACGGAACACCAATCCAGTAACCAATTTCTGCCTCCGTATCTGGCAAATTTAAATTGCTAGCACTTCCTATCATCAGACCAATACTGCCAACCGCCTTATTATTTTCTTTCAAACACACAGCATATGTTTCATCAGCAGACAATACATCTCTGATAATTTCTTGACTATTCTCCACACTAGTATGAACTGGCCAGCCAGCAATTGGTCCTACTTCTGGATTCTTTGCATATTCATACAAATTTTCTGCATCTGATTGCAGCCACGGGCGTAAAAGCAGCCTTTTTGTCAGTAATTCCATTATACCACCTCACAATTTTAAAGAATAAAGTAATTATTCTTCTTTAATTTTAACAAATGATTGTAAATCCAAAATTTCGTTTGAAGTTTTCATAGCTATATTTTTATAATAACTATTGTATGAATTTTAGTCAAATCCTAAATTAGCAAATCTGAACTGCGAGTTTGTAAAGCGTGAATCTGAAATTTTGACCTCTTGATTGCACTATTCGCACTTCTATGCTATAATAGAGGAAGTAACGTGAATACTTAGTTTTGAGCAGGAATAATGGTAAGAGGTGACAATATGGCAGTGTGCTACAAAAAGCTGTGGAAAATGCTGATTGATAAAGACATGATAAAAAAAGACTTACGCTTGCAGACAGGTTTCAGCACAACAACAATGTCGAAGCTGTCTAAAGATGAAAATGTCAGCATGGATGTTATAGAGAAGATTTGTACGGTACTAAATTGCGATGTTGGAGACATTATGGAGTTCGTTCCTGATAAAAAAGAGGAACAGTAAGGAGGCAAGTCATTATGGATCATTCTTATCCTTATATAGCGTCTTTAACCAGAGAACCGTTCCTTTTCTACGAAATGCGTTCCACCGCAAAGCTGATGAGCGAAGGACTCTTAGACGAAGCGATTGTAACAGAAGTTGTGGAGCAGAATCTTTTCCAATATCCAACGGAAAAATCCATTACACGAATGGTAAAAGCCTGTATCAAGCGACTTCATGCTCTGGAAGATGATACACTGGTTTTGGCGATTGCATCACAGCCGACAGATGTAGCAAAGCAGATTTGCTTGTATGCAATGATGAAACAGAGCCGTCTGGTTTGGGAATTTATGCTGACGGTCATTGGAGAGAAGTACAGATTAAGGGACACGTCCTTTGGTAAGATAGATTTGAATACATTTTTTATGCGTTTGCAGGAGCAGAATGATACTGTAGCTTCTTGGAGCGACAATACGATAACAAAATTGAAACAGATTATTGCCAGAGTGCTTGTAGAGACAGAATATCTCGACAACCTCAAAGCAGATCATTTGAATCCAGTATGGCTGCATCCTGTTTTGGAGAATGCCATCAGAAGCAATGGCGATACGGCGGTACTGCCAGCATTTAATTGCTTTTCGTAGGAGGTAGCCAATGAGTGACATAAAAGAACGTCTGGACAAAGTTCGGGCATTGATTCAGGAGCCGGAGTTCCTGGAAGGCAAGGGATTGAGCAATGAGGTGAATATCAGAATCTTCTGTTATGAGCCAGAAAATGAAATGGTGGTTCGGCATTTTGTAAATCAGCTGGAAACCGATCAGTCCTTGGATTGCCATTTGAAAATTTGCAATTTATATAAAACATTTCTCTCTATCTGCGATGGCATGGACATCACAGATGCCATTCCTGATATGGAAGAAGCTGACGGAAGTGCGTATCTTCTGGAACAGTTAAATTCCGCAATCGGCAATGGAGAGTTCATTGATAAAATTCAGTATGAGTCACATGAACTGGGCGATGTACTGATGCTGACGGGTGTGGGTGAGGTATTTCCATTTATGAGAATCCATACATTACTGGAAGCCTTGCAGCCGTATTTTTCGGATGTTCCGATTCTTGTTATGTATCCAGGTGAATTTGACGGTCGCCATGTAAAACTATTCAATCGTCTGACACCAAATGATTATTACCGGGCATTCAACGTGATAGATTAAGGGGGATAAAGCCATGATGATTCGAGATATGTTTGCGGACGACATCAACCGCAAAATCAATGGTGTCATTAAAGTAGATCAGACTGCTGATGATGTGATCGAACAGGAGTTAAACGAATATGTCATCACCAGAGAATTGAAGAAACATTTCATTACATTCTTCAATTATTACGGCGATGCCTTTGACCAGCCAACAGCCGATATGGGCGTTTGGATTTCTGGTTTCTTTGGAAGTGGTAAATCTCACTTCTTGAAAATGCTTTCGTATCTTCTTGAAAACAAGGAAGTAAAAGGAATCCGCAGCGTAGAACGTTTCCACAAAAAGTTTGAGGATGATCCAGCGACTTTTATGCTGATTGATCGTGCTACCAAAGGACCGACAGAGACGATTCTGTTTAATATCGACATTGAAGGATTCAGCAATAAAGATAAGACGGCTGTTCTTCGTGTTTTTGCAAAAATGTTCTATAACCATCTGGGATTTTACGGTGAAAATTTGAAAGTTGTCATGATGGAGCGTTATATTGACCAGCAGGGAAAGACGGAGGAGTTCCGCAGAGTTTTTGAGGGAAAAAAAGGAAAATCCTGGCTGGAAATGCGTCGTGCATTTGCGTTCAATGGCAAGTTCATTATCCCAACTCTGATGGAAGTTTTGGATATGAGCGAAGACGATGCAAAGGCATGGTTCAATGATAAAACCGCAACAGAAATTTCTATCGCACAGCTTGTGGAAGATATGAAAGCCTATGTGGATACCAAACCGGCGAACTTCCGTCTGCTGTTTATGATTGACGAGGTTGGTCAGTATGTTGGTACAGATACCGATATGCTTTTGAATCTCCAGTCTCTGACAGAAAAGATTGGCAGTGAGTGCGAAGGTAAGATTTGGGTCATCTGCACTGGACAGGAAGCGATTGATGAAATCATCAAAGTTCGTGCCGATGAGTTCTCCCGTATTCAGGCTCGTTTCAAAACAAGACTGAGCTTATCTTCTTCCTCTGTGGATGAAGTCATCCAGAAGCGTATTTTGAAAAAGAAACCGGAAGCAGCTGCTGATTTGGAAACTGTTTATGAGCAGAATGATTCTGTTCTGCGTAATCTGTTCAGCTTCAGCGGTTCCATTCTGGACATCAAAGGTTATTCCGATCCGAGGGAGTTCACTGAGAACTTCCCATTTGTGCCGTATCAGTTTATCATTATGCAGAAGGTATTTGCAGAAATCCGTAAGCACGGAAATTCTGGCAAGCATCTCTCAGGTGGTGAGCGTTCTATGCTCTCCGGCTTCCAGGAAGCTGCTCAGAAAATTCAGGAGAAGGACGAATATACACTTGTTCCATTCTTTCGTTTTTATGATACCGTACATACTTTCTTGGACGGTTCTATTCGCCGAGTCATTGAGCGTTGCCAGAAAGCCGCAGACAATGGTGATGGTATCGAACAGCAGGATGTGGATGTGCTGAAACTTCTGTATCTGATTCGGTATATTGATGATATTCCTTCTAATCTGGATAATATCGTTATTCTGATGGCAGATGATATTCGTGTGGATAAAATTATTATGCGTGAAGCTGTCCGTGGCTGCCTTGACCGTCTGATTAGCCAGAACTATATCGGCAGAACAGGCGATACTTATAACTTCCTGACAGATGAAGAACAGGATATTCAGCGTGAAATCCGAGATACCAACGTGGATACCGCTTCTATCGTGGAGCGCATTGCCCAGATGATTTACGGTGATATTTTTACAACCAAGAAATTCCGCTATGGAAAATATGACTTTGCGTTCGACCAGATGGTAGATGGCATTACGGTCGGCGTGGCTATGGGCGGTATGCGTTTGCGTTTTCTGACCGTTGCAACCGATGCCACAGAAAAAACAGAGTTCCGTCTGATGACAGAATCCAAAGGCAACGAAGCCATTGTTGTTCTGACTGATACGCCATACTATGAATCGCTGGAATCTGCCATGAAGATTCGTAAATATGTAAAGCAGAGAAACGTAAGCCAGCTTCCAAAGAGTGTGCAGAAAATCATCAGCGATCAGCAGGATGAAGCTGGGAAATACGAGCTGAGTGCCATGACAGAATTGCAAAATGCCATCGAAGGGGCACAGTTCTATGTAGATGGGGAACATCTGGAAATTAAAGGTGGAAATGCCAAGAGTAAAATTGACCAGTCATTGGAATATCTGGTCGCTCATGTATATAGCAAGCTCGATCTGATTACAGAAAATGCGGGCAGTGATGCAGATATTATTGCTATTCTGACTGGTACTGTTACCATGCTCCCAGGCATGGAGCCGAACCGTGATGCTGCTTCTGCAATGGAAGAATATCTGGAAATGCAGGATGCGAAAAAGCTGCCGACTTCTATGGCAGATGTGCAGAGCAAATACAGTGCTATTCCGTATGGCTGGAAGGAAATCGACATTGCTGCGGTTGCGGCACAGCTGATTTATTCCCAGAAAGTAACCATCAAATATGCAGGCAATACCATTCAGCCAGATGACCCGAAACTGCCGGATATGCTCCGTAAAAAGAGTGAAATCGGCAAGACTTCCATTAGCAAACGTAAAACCATTTCCGCTACCATGATGCGGGATGTAAAAGAAATGCTCCGTGAGTATTTCGATATTATGGATGTGCCGGATGATGAAGATGGTTTGATTCACTTTGTAACCGAAAAATTCAGTGAACAGCGGGATTACTATGCTTCTTTGAATGACCGTTACGAAGGACATAAATACCCAGATCGTGGACTGGTGCAGACAGCTATCAGTCTTATGGATGATGTTCTTTCTCAGAAGAAAGACAATATCGCACTGATTGAGCGTGTACTGAAAAAAGAGGCTGACTTGTTTGAAAACAAAGAATCCATGAGCAACGGCATTGAGAATTTCTTCAAAACGCAGGTAACGGTATTTGACCAGGCAGTGCAGTTTGAAAAATCTCTGCATGATGATCTTGACCGTATTACGGAAAATGAAGAAGCTCATAAGGCACTGAATACCATTCGTCTGATTACTATGGTACAGACAGGCAGTAAGTTTAACTATAACAGGATTCGGGAACTGAATCCGCTGATGGATACCATTCGTACTGCCCATGATAAGATGCTGGAAGAAAAACGTGCCGAGGTTCTGGAAACGGTTCGTCAGTGTATGGAAACAATCCACACTGTTGCAAATGGAGATTCCAAGGTATCTCATCTGATTGAAAAATCAGACAAGTATTTCAGCCAGTGCAAGGAGAAAATTGCAGAATTAAAGAGTCTTGCACTTCTGGATGCCATGTTCCTGCCAATGTGCCAGTATAAGGATGATACGGTCAGCCATATTGAAACAGTTCTCGCACCGCTGGCTCAGAAGCCGCAGATTCAGCCAACTCAGACAGGAAAAGGACCTGTTCCGGCAAAGAAAAAGGTAGTTCGTGCCTATAACCGTCAGGTAGTATTCCAAGCAAAAACCTTACAGACGGATGCAGACATTGATGATTATGTAGAAAAGATTCGTTCTCAGCTGAAACAGTTGCTGAAAAATTGCGACGAGATTAAGTTGAATTAAGGAGTATGCCTATGGATAAGAATGCGATAAAAAAGTTTGCTGTCTGGGCAAGAACAGAGCTGATCGCCCGTGTTTCACTGAAAGGTGTGGAATACGGTATTACCGAGGATAATATTGTTGATGCTGTAGCTGACAGCATCAACGGTAAAGTTCTGACGGATGTAGAGAAAAAACAGCGTCAGGCTCTGATTGCCGAGATTAACGATAAAGGATATAAGCAGGTTATGGAGGAGGTTGCCTACACATGGTTTAACCGTTTCTCTGCCCTGCGTTTCATGGAGGTCAACGGCTACCTTCCTTCCCATGTGCGTGTATTTACGGATGAGGAGAATAATTTCAAGCCGCAGATTATAACCGAAGCTATTCATCTGGATTTGGATGGATTGGATATGGAAAAGGTCTATGAACTGAAAGAAGCAGAAAAGACCGAAGAACTGTATAAATATCTGCTGATTGTGCAGTGCAACGCCTTGAACAAGATTCTGCCAAGAATGTTCCAGAAAATCAGCGACTACACCGAGCTTCTTCTGCCAGACAATCTGCTGAGAGATGGTAGTGCCATTCAGCAGATGATTGAGCTGATACCAGAGGATGACTGGAAAGATGCTGTCCAAATTATTGGATGGCTGTATCAGTATTACAACAGTGAGAAAAAGGACGATGTATTCGCCGCACTGAAAAAAAACGTCAAAATCACAAAAGAGAATATCCCTGCTGCTACCCAGTTGTTTACGCCAGACTGGATTGTCCGCTACATGGTAGAGAACAGCCTTGGTCGTTTGTGGCTGGAAGGACACCCAGATGCAAAAGAGCAACTTCTGCCGACGGAAGAAGAACAGTCTGCCTATGTAGCCGGAAACCGTGATCCAGAAGACACCAAATGGCATTACTATTTGGAAGAAGCCGAGCAGGAGCCAGAAGTACAGGCACAGCTGGCAGAAATCCGTAAAGAATACGCTGCACTGACACCGGATCAGATGAAGGTCATAGACCCATGTTCCGGTTCCGGTCATATCCTTGCTTATATGTTCGATGTTCTAATGAAAATTTATGAATCCTACGGCTATACTACCCGTGAAGCGGTGGCAAGCATTGTGGAAAATAACATCTACGGTCTGGATATTGACGACCGTGCAGCACAGCTGGCTTATTTTGCGGTGATGATGAAAGCGCGACAGTACGACCGCCGCTTCTTCAGCCGTGGTATTCAGCCCCATGTGTATGCCATTGTGGAGAGCAATCACGTAGACAAGTTTGCTGTGGAATATTTTTGTAATGGGAATGCCAAGCTAAAAGCTGCAATGGATACCATTATCAGTGAACTGCATGACGCAAAGGAATACGGCTCGATTCTGACGGTTACATCGCAGGATTGGTCTGCTCTGTATGATCGCTTTGCAGAGATTACAGAAGATATTCATATGTCCCATGATGTGGCATTGGCAGAACTGTTGCCGCTGGTGCAAGTGGCGGAAGCATTGGCACAGAAGTATGATGTGGTTGTGACGAATCCGCCGTATATGGGGATCAATAATGCTTCTGAAAAAATGAATCAGTATGCTAAAAATATATATCAGACCTCGAAGTATGATTTGAGTACTATTTGCATGGAAAAAACACTTGCTATGTGTAGAAAATCAGGCTTAATGGCGATGATAAATATTCCAGTATGGATGTCAAAGTCGAGTTTTGAAGAATTACGACATAGCTTGTTGATAAATCATACTTTTGTGAATATGCTCCATTGTGGAAGAGGGATCTTTGGGTCGGATTTTGGAACGACAGCATTTGTTATTAGAAAATCGTATATAGATGGATATGCAGCTATATTCCATCAGTTGTTTGATGAAATGGGAGCGGTCGATTCTATAGATCAAAAGGAAAAATGGTTTTTTGAGAGAAAGGGATATTTTGTTGCAAAACAGAAAAAATTTTTGAATATTGCAAGTTATCCTATTGCGTATTCAACAAGCCAAAGACTATTAGAGATTCTTGATGAAGAAAAACCATTAAGTGATTATGCATACCCCCGTAAAGGACTTACAACTGGAGATAATGATACTTTTGTTCGATTGTGGTTTGAAGTTGATAGTCAGAAGTTCAGTATGCTGCACAATGGAAAAAAATGGTTTCCAATGACTAAAGGGGGAGAATTTCGGCGTTGGTATGGGAATAACGATTACATTGTAAACTGGGAAAATAATGGTTTTGAAATTAGAAATTTTAAGGATGAGAAAGGAAAACTCCGTTCTCGTCCTCAGAATATGCAATTCTATTTTCGTGAAGGTATTTCATGGAATGATACAACTGCTACTGGAAAAATTGCATTTAGATATCAACCTGCGGGTTATATTTCAAATGCTTCTGGACCATGTGTATTTACAGATGAAGATTTGCTGTATCTGTTTGGATTGCTTAATTCAATAGTTTCGCAGAAGCTCCTTGAAATATTAGCACCAAATATGAAATTTGAAGTAGGCCAAATGGCACTTGTGCCTATTATTAAGAAAACATCCAGCATAATTAATGACCTTGTTCAAAATACTATTGAAATAGCAAAGGCGGATTGGGATTCTTTTGAAAACTCATGGGATTTTCGGTACCATCCGTTACTCCGCAAAGTTTCTACTATTGCAGAAGCATTTGACCAGTGGCGAGATGAGTGTGACAACCGATTCAATCAGCTAAAAGCCAACGAAGAAGAATTGAACCGTATCTTTATCGACATTTACGGTTTGCAGGATGAACTAACATCGGAGGTCGAGGACAAAGATGTGACTGTTCGCAAGGCAAACCTTGGACGGGATATTCGCTCTTTTATTTCCTATACTGTTGGCTGTATGTTCGGTCGCTATTCTCTTGATGTAGATGGTCTTGTCTATGCAGGCGGTGAGTGGAACAATAGCAACTATATGTCATTTCTTGCTGATAAAGATAATATTATCCCGATTAGCGATGATGAATATTTTGAGGATGATATTGTCGGTCTGTTTGTAGAGTTCGTGAAAACAGTCTATGGTGCAGACACACTGGATGAAAATCTGAAATTCATTGCTGATGCACTGGGTGGCAAGGGACAACCTAAAGAAGTGATTCGGAATTATTTTCTTAATGATTTTTATAAGGAGCATTGTAGTATGTATCAAGCAACTGGCTCTGGAAAACGCCCGATTTACTGGCTGTTTGACAGCGGCAAGAAGAACGGCTTTAAGGCACTCATTTATATGCACCGCTATCAGCCAGACACCATTGCCCGTATCCGTACCGATTATGTGCATGAACAGCAGGCTCGTTATCGTACATCTATTGCCGATCTGGAACAGCGTATAGCCAATGCTTCCACTGGCGAGCGTGTGAAACTAAATAAAAAGCTGACTGCTTTGCAGGCTCAAGATACCGAGATCCGTACCTATGAGGAAAAGATTCATCACCTTGCCGACCAGATGATCTCCATCGACCTGGATGACGGTGTGAAGAAGAACTATGCAATTTTTCAGGATGTTTTGGCTAAAATAAAGTAAAGGAGGCTGGTAAGCAGTGGAACAGAAATCTCAAAAAACAAAAAAAATTCGTGAAAAAGAAAATGCAATTTTGGATTCAGTGAGTCCAAAATTCAACAGAAGCATGATTGCTTATCATGAAACTGGAGATTTATTTGCCGATACCTGTGAAATTGTAGAAAGTGCCCAGAGCATAGCTTATGCTACCGTTGATACGATTCTGGTTCAAAGGAACTGGTTGATTGGCAAGCGAATTGCAATGGAGTGTCTGGACGAAAACGGAAAAGCAGACTATGGTAAAAAGACAATGAAGAAATTGTCTGCTGAATTGAAAGAAAAATATGGAAAAGGGTTTGACTTTAGCAGCTTATACAAGTATGTGAAGTTCCATCAGGAGTTTCCTCAAATTTTGGACTCACTGAGTCCAAAGTCTGGTCGACCGCTGTCATGGACGCATTATAGAATTTTGCTTCAGGAAACATCACCAGAAGCAAGAGCATGGTATGCGAAGGAAGCTCAGGAACAGGCATGGTCTGTTCGTACATTGCAGCGGAATGTTTCTTCTCAATACTACTATCGGATGTTGATGTCTCAAAACACAGAACCTGTTGAAAAAGAAATGAAGGAACTGACTGCCTCTTATCAGACAGATAAGTTAGAGTTCATCAAAAATCCGGTCATAGCGGAATTTCTGGGTCTGGCTTCTAATGCGGACTTTACGGAGAGTGAGTTAGAACAGCGAATTATTACACATATTCAGAAATTTCTTATGGAAATGGGAAAAGGCTATGCTTTTGTTGCAAGACAGCAACACATTCGCACAGAAAAAGAGGATTACTATATTGACCTTGTTTTTTATAATTATATCCTGAAATGTTTTGTTCTAATTGATTTGAAAACGACTAAAATCACGCATCAGGATGTTGGGCAAATGGATATGTATATTCGTATGTATGATGAAATGAAACGAAATGAGGGAGACAACCCATAGGCGCGAACTTAAGCAAA
>DESG01000011.1 GCA_002361175.1 Lachnoclostridium sp. UBA3320
TTTCGTTCATGCGTTTATTCTGTTGAAAGTTGTCTTTTTGTTGCTTAACTGAAATTTTTGATGTATAATATAATAACTGTTATTGTCAGTTGAAAGAAAATATTGCTAGGCAGGAGGGATATATGGAGCGTGTATCAAGTGTAAGTAGAAAAACGAAAGAGACAGATATTAAAATTACCATAAATCTTGATGGAGTAGGCAATGCAAATGTAAGTACAGGCATTGGTTTTTTTGACCATATGCTTGGTAGCTTTGCAAGGCATGGTCTTTTTGATTTGGAAGTATCTGTAAAAGGAGATTTAGAGGTTGATTCTCACCATACTATTGAAGACACAGGCATTGTATTAGGACAGGCTATAAAAGAAGCAGTAGGAGATAAGAAAAAAATTAAGCGATTTGGTGAATGTATGCTTCCAATGGATGAAACCCTTGTACTGTGTGCCATTGATTTGTCTGGCAGACCGTATCTTCAATACAACCTTGGGCTTACTGTACCAAAAGTTGGAGATTTTGACACAGAGATGGTACATGAATTTTTTTATGCTTTAAGCTACAGTGCAGGAATGAACCTACATATAAAAATGCTTGATGGAGTTAATAATCATCATATAATAGAAGCAGCATTTAAAGCATTTGCAAAAGCTCTTGACAGAGCACTTGAATATGACGAAAGAATTGCAGACGTGCTTTCTACTAAGGGAAGCTTGTAAACAGATTAAAGCGATATTTTCAGAAAGGATTGGTTTTGTTATAATGGCACAGAAGAAGATAATTCCATTTATTAATGCAGAGAACGAATTTATGGATAATGTTGTCAGTTTGGCTGATAGATATTCATGCAGTGGAGCAGATGGATTATTTATATATAATTATACAGGAGATGAAGATTCAAGAGAAGAGTTTTTAATAACTTTAAGAAAAATTGAAAAGCAAATTGATATACCATTTATAACAGGTATATATATAAACAGGTTTGAAGATGCTAAGAAAGCTTTGTACACAGGCGCTTCAAAGCTTGTAATAAGAAAGGCTCTTCTTCCTGATGAAGATGAGCTTAAAGAGATCATTAAAAGATTTGGCAGGGACAAACTTGCGATAGAAATTGATATGAAGGCTGATTTTTACAGTGCCGCACAGCTTGATGAATATTATAATATGGGAATTGGTACAGCAATTTTAAAACATATTGATATTACGCATTCCTTTGAAGATGCAATTTCAGGAACAAAGATGCAGATTCTTATAAGAGATGGGCTTATAAGAAATGACCTTTCAGAGCTTCTCTCCTATGAGAAAACAGAGGCAGTTCTTACAAATTATTTTGAAGATAAAGATATCTACAAGGCAAAGCGTGCAGTTAAAAGACAGGGTATAGATGTCTCTCTTTTTGAAAGTTTTATAGATTTTTCAGAATTTAAGCTTATGGAAAACGGGCTTATACCTGTTGTGGTACAGGATTATAGGACAAGTGAAGTGCTTATGCTTGCATATATGAATGAAGAATCTTATAAGAAAACTATAGAAACTGGCATAATGACATATTTTAGCCGAAGCAGAAACCAGATATGGGTTAAAGGAGAGACTTCTGGTCATTTTCAATATGTAAAATCTCTTAGTCTTGACTGTGACAACGATACTATACTTGCAAAAGTAAGGCAAGTTGGTGCAGCATGTCATACAGGCAATTATAGCTGTTTCTTTAAGAAACTTGCAGAAAGAGATTATGTTACAACAAATCCGCTTAAAGTTCTTGAAGAAGATTATAATATTATTATAAATAGGAAAAAGAATCCTAAAGAAGGTTCATATACAAATTATCTGTTTGACAAAGGAATTGACAAAATCCTTAAAAAGTGCGGTGAGGAAGCTGCGGAAATAATTATTGCTGCCAAGAATGAAGGTGGAGAAGAACTTAAATATGAAATTGCAGATTTTCTTTACCACATGATGGTACTTATGGCAGAATGCAATCTCGACTGGGAAGACATTACAAGGGAACTTGTAAACAGGCGTTAGATTGAAAAAATATATTTGCCGTTTTAAAATGGCAAGAAAGGTATGGTGGATTTATGAGTACAGCAGTATTATTAGCAAAAGGACTTATAGACTTAAGTTTTGGAGGCGCATTTGCATGGTACCTTGTAAAATATCTTGTAAGTGCTGTTGTTGCATTTGCGGGGATTAAGCTTGGTATTAAGCTGCGCAAGTCTAAAAATGCAAAGGCTGGTATAGAAAAATAATGGAAATAGAAAAGAAATTTCTTGTAAAAACTTTGCCCTCTGACCTAGATAAGTATGAGAAAAAGTGTATTGAACAGGGGTATTTATGCTTAGACCCTGTTGTAAGAATACGAAAAAGTAATAGCCAGTATATCCTGACATATAAATCTATAGCTGACAGTTTAGCAGATGTAAGAATTAATAATGAAATAGAGGCCTCTCTTACTAAAGAGGGGTATGAACATCTGCGCAAAAAAATAGACGGGTATATAATAGAAAAAACCAGATATATTATTCCACTGCCTGATGGGCATATTGGGGAGCTTGATATATTTGGTAAAAGATTAGAGGGGCTGTACTTTATTGAAGTAGAATTTAAAGATGAAGAAGATGCAGCAAATTTTGTGCCGCCAGAATGGTTTGGGGCAAATGTAAGTGGTGATAAAAGATATGCAAACAGTTATCTATCACAATGTGATAGCAATGATATGTTAAATTAAGCAAAATGGAGGCTTATCATGTTTAAGATTTTAGAGAAAAAATATCTTGCCAATAATATCTGGCTTATGGATATTGAGGCACCAAGAGTAGCAAAGTCATGCAAACCTGGACAGTTTGTAATTGTGAAGATGGATGAGGAAGGGGAGAGAATACCTCTTACTATTTGTGACTATGACAGTAAAAAAGGAACTGTGACAATAGTATTTCAGACTGTAGGGGCTTCAACACAGGAAATGGCAAAGTACGAAGTAGGAGAGTCTTTTATGGATTTTGTAGGTCCGCTTGGCTGTGCTTCAGAATTAATTGAAACGCCTGTAGAAGAGCTAAAAAAAGAAAATATACTTTTTGTATGCGGCGGTGTAGGAACTGCACCAGTTTATCCACAAGTAAAATGGATGAGAGCACATGGTATTGATGTTGATGTTATAATCGGGGCACGTACAAAGGATATTATTATACTTGAAGATGAAATGAGAAAAGTTGCTGCTAATCTTTATATTGCTACAGATGATGGCTCATATGGTTTTAAAGGAAACGGATGTGACCAGATTAATGAACTTGTAAAAAATCAAGGAAAGAAATATACAAGAGTAGTTGCTATAGGACCTATGATTATGATGAAGTTTGTATCTCTTCTTACAAAAGAGCTTAATATACCTACTATTGTCAGTATGAATCCTATAATGGTTGATGGTACAGGAATGTGTGGTGCGTGTCGTCTTCAAGTTGGTGATGAAATTAAATTTGCATGTGTAGACGGACCTGAGTTTGATGGGCATCTTGTTGATTTTGACCAGGCTATGCGCCGCCAAAGAATGTATAAGACAGAAGAAGGCAGGGCGCTGCTTCGTCTTAAAGAAGGCAGTACACACCATGGCGGATGTGGAAACTGTAATTAATTGTGCCAGCAAACCATAAAAATAATTGGAGGTAATTATGGAAGTTGATGTATTAAAAAGAATACCTGTACGTGAACAAGAACCAAAAGTACGTGCAGCTAATTTTGACGAGGTATGTTTAGGATATAATAAAGAGGAAGCTATGGCAGAAGCAACACGCTGTATAAAGTGCAAAAATCCACAGTGTGTTAAGGGATGCCCTGTAAATATTGATATTCCAGGATTTATAAAAGAAGTTGAAAATGGTAACTTTGATGAAGCTTATCATGTAATTAATAAATATTCTGCACTTCCTGCTGTGTGTGGACGTGTCTGTCCGCAGGAGAGCCAGTGTGAGGCAAAATGTATACGTGGTATTAAAGGAGATGCTGTTTCTATTGGAAAGCTTGAGCGTTTTGTTGCCGACACTGCAAAAGAAAATGGAATTAAACCA
Source organism: Lachnoclostridium sp. UBA3320 (assembly GCA_002361175.1). GTDB lineage: Bacteria > Bacillota > Clostridia > Lachnospirales > Lachnospiraceae > Butyribacter. Next base: position 4,053 of record DESG01000011.1, read on the forward strand.
ATGCCAGCAGAGACAAATAATGGCAAGAAAGTAGCTATAATTGGTTCAGGACCTGCAGGACTTACATGCGCAGGAGACCTTGCAAAGCTTGGCTATGATGTGACAATTTTTGAAGCACTCCACAAAGCTGGTGGTGTATTGTCATACGGAATACCAGAATTTCGTCTGCCAAAGAAAAGTGTTGTTGATGCTGAGATAGAAAATGTTAAGTCACTTGGTGTTAAGATAGAGACAAATACAGTAGTAGGTAAGGCTGTTACAATAGATGAACTGCTTAATGAAGAAGGCTTTGATGCTGTATTTATCGGCTCAGGCGCAGGACTTCCAAGGTTTATGGGCATACCTGGTGAAAATGCCAATGGTGTATTTTCTGCTAATGAATATCTTACAAGAAGCAACCTTATGAAAGCCTTTGATGAAAAATATGACACTCCTATAATAGCAGGTAAAAAGGTTGTAGTAGTGGGCGGCGGCAATGTAGCTATGGATGCTGCAAGGACTGCACTCCGTCTTGGCGCTGATGTACATATCGTATATCGCCGCAGTGAAGCAGAACTTCCGGCAAGGGTAGAAGAAGTACATCATGCTAAAGAAGAGGGTATTATATTTAATTTGCTTACAAATCCTGTTGAAATATATGAAGATGAAGAAGGAAATGTAAAAGGAATAAAGTGTATACGTATGGAATTGGGCGAACCTGACGAGTCAGGACGCAGAAGCCCTGTTGAAATACCAGGCTCAGAGTTTGATATTGAAGCAGATACAGTTATTATGTCACTGGGTACTAGCCCTAATCCTCTTATTTCTTCAACAACAGAAGGACTTAAAGTCAACAAAAGAAAATGTATTGTAGCAGAAGAATCAGACGGCAGCACTTCAAAAACTGCGGTTTATGCAGGCGGTGACGCTGTTACAGGTGCAGCTACAGTTATACTTGCTATGGGTGCTGGTAAAGCTGCTGCAAAAGGAATTGATGAATTTCTTAGTAGATAAAAAAATGAAGCTTTTATTTGGTATTCTTATCAAGTAAGAGCTTCTTTTTTATTAAAAATGTCTTAAATAACGTAAATACAAGCCTTTAGGCAATATTTGCATTGCAAAAATTATGCATATTGTATATTTTTGCAAGCGTCAAAAGCATTATTGCACAAAATAGAAGTTATATAAAAGAATTATATATTTATCTGACTTGTGTAATTTGTTAATTTGTTATAATATTTTTAGATATATGTAATATTGTAGGCTGTAGCATTATCTGATAGTATATTCTATAGAAAATCTCTTTGCGGCTCAATCAAACTAAGTATACCAAATGAATTTCCCCCAAAGAATCTTTGAAAAATTACCCATGTTTAATTTTAATTTATCTTTAGTAACTTTAATTTTTATGCAAAGGGATTTTCTGTAAAGATAACAAGTATGTGAAAGAGAGGAAAACGATGGAAGAGAAATGCTCTTATAAAAAATTTAAGGATTTAGTGCTTTGTTATGTAAAGAGAAAATTTGATACAGATGTAAATATTGAAATACATAACGTAGTTAAGAATAATTCTTTTGAACTTGAAGGAATGGTAATTATAGAAAATGGAAAAAATATCTCCCCTAATTTCTATTTACAGTTATATTATCAAGAATATCTGCATGGAACATGTATTGAAGATATTGTAGCACAGATGCTTAAAAGGTATGAAGAGCTTCAATATGAAGATTTTAGTAATTTTAGTATGGATATTGAAAGCTGTATGGATAAAATTGTGTGCAGGCTTGTATCATATGAAAAGAATAGCAAGTTGCTTGAAGATATACCACATATACGATTTCTTGACTTGGCAATTATATTTTACTGCCTTGTTACTGAAAATAAAGATGGAATTGGCTCTATCCGCATTTCTAATAAAATAATGGAAAATTGGAATATGACAGTAAAGATGTTGTATCAAGTTGCAATATACAATACTGAGAGACTTTTTCCTAAAGTTTTTTGCTCACTTCAGTCTATGCTTGAAAGTATGCTGGTGAGTGGTACAAAAGAAATGTCAGAGGCATTTTACGATGCCTATGATTATAATTTACAAGATGTAAAAGCTCCATTTATACTGACTAATAGAAGAGGAATAAATGGAGCTGCGGTAATACTCTATCCAGATTGCTTAAAGGAAATAGGAAAGATGGCAGGAGATGACTTATATATAATACCAAGTAGTATACATGAATTGATTATAGTACCAGATTACATACAAACACATCCAAAGGAATTAAGAAGAATGGTAAAGGAAGTAAATACAAGTTGTGTGGCAGCAGAGGAAGTACTGTCAGATATGATATATAAATATTCAGTAGAAAAAAATGTAATAGAAATATGCAATTAAAATGATATGGCAAAGTTTATACTTTGCCATTATTTATTTTGATTTTTCCAATTTTTTGGGGATATTCCGTATACATTTTTAAATGCCCTTGAAAAATGAAGCTGGTTAGGATACCCAACAGCATTTCCAATATCTGCAATGGAAAGATTAGTCATTTTAAGCAGTTCAGCCGCTTTCATCATACGGTAGCTAATCAAGAATTCCTGTGGGGTTTTACCAACATATTTGTGGAATATTTTACCAAAATAACTTCTGTTTATGCCACAGCATTTTGCGATGTCTTCAATCGAAATATCATACTGGAAATTTTGCTCTATATAATTTATCGCTTCTGTTATATAGTAGTCACTCATTTTTCCCTTATTTTCAAGATGTATACTTGCAACAGAGCGAGTAAGTGCATCTAGGAATAAATATAAATGCCCTATAAGGTGAAAAGGGGTTTCGTCAGAATGGTTTGCGATATACAACATTTCGTCTTTCATATGTTCACGATATTCTTTAGAATATGCATGGTAAACAGGTTTATCTAAAGAAAAGCCCGCAGTGTCTAGCATTTCTTTTACACGCAGTCCGTCAAATTCAACCCATGTATATTCCCATGGGATTTTGTCATTGGCAATATAAGTGCTTATCTGTCCAGGGTACAGTAAAAATCCCTGTCCGCTGCGTATAGAGTATGTTTTGGTTTCTCCTTTTTTATTATCGGCATAGAGTATCCCTGTGCCAGAAATAACATAATGAAAAAGATAGTGGTTTCTTGCAGCAGGACCATACTGATGCGCAGGTTCACACTTTTCCCAGCCATATTGATATAAACCAAGGTCAATAAATTTTTCGTTTGGAAAAATTGAAAATAACATACTATGCATAATACACCTCCTATAACAGTATATACCAAAATGCTATATTATAGCAATATATAAATTAAAAAGTAGCATTTTGATATAAAAGAAGAAAAATAGTGGTATTTTACAACGCATAAGGATATGTTATACTCTATTTACTTTATAAAAAGTTTATATTTTTACAAGAAAGGAGAGTCAGATTATGGCAAAAAGAAAGATGTTTTCATTGTTTATGGCACTAGCCACAGTAAGCAGTATTTTGTTTTCTGGATGTGGCAGCCAAAGTGACAATGGAAAAGTGGTAATCGAGCTAGTCCACTACAAACCAGAGGCGGTCCGTTATTTTGAGGAGGTGGAAGAACAGTTTAATTCATCACATGATAATATTGAATTAAAAATAAGTTCTCCTAATGATGCTGTGACGGTACTTAAAACCCGTTTTATAAGAGAGGACAATCCAGATATCATTGGTATTGGCGGAGATTTTAACTATGCTAACTTTATTGATGCAGATATACTGATGGATATTTCTGATTTTGACGGACTTAAAAGCATTAAGCAGACTTACCTTGATATTGGTGAGAATTTAAAGTTTGTTCCAGTAAAAGGTGTATATGGTGTGCCGTATATGTCAAACGCAGCGGGGATTTTGTACAACAAGGATATGTTTACAGAGCATGGTTGGAAGATTCCTGAGACATGGAATGAGCTGATTTCACTATGTGAGGAGATTAAAAATGCAGGCATTCTCCCATTTTATATGGGATATAAGGATACCTGGACATGCCTTTCACCGTGGAATAGTGCAGCGTCATCACTTGCGGATGCAGAAGTGTGTAAGGAGGTCAACAAGGGAAATACAACATTTTCAAAAGAATATGTAACAGTTGCAGAGCAGATGAAAGCACTGCTTAAGTATGGTCCAGATGAACCAGTGGCATATTCATATAATGATGCATGTACAGCCTTTGCAAGAGGTGAATCTGCAATGTTTATGATAGGAAGTTATGCTGTACCGCAGATTAAAACTGTAAATCCTGATTTGAATATAGATTCATTTGTATATCCTGCAGCGGATACAAAAGAAGGCAATCTTTTGACATCAGGTATAGATTTACAGTTCTGTATAACCAAAGACTGTCCTCACAAAGAAGAAGCTTATGAAGTTTTGCGCTTTTTACTGGAGGATGAAAATGTACAGGCATATATGGATAATCAGAATGCCCTTGCCTGTAAAGAAGGTAATTTTAACCTTGCACCGATATTTGATGGAATGAAAGAATATATTACAGAAAGTAAGGTTACAGATTATCAAGACCACTTTTACCCATCAGAAATGTCAGTTGATGCGATGGTGCAGACATATCTTTTGGATGGTGATACAGAGAGCTTTTTAAACAAATTTGATACTGCATGGATACGTTATAACAGAGACTTAATTGAAAAAGTTAAAAATTTTGAGGAGGGATAAAGATGGAAGGTAACAAAAATGGCAGAGGTCGTACATTTCTATTAATTACAATACCTATTGTACTTTTGTTTTTTACATTTAATACATTACCGCTTATACAGGGTGTTATTTACAGTTTTACAAATTTCAGGGGATTTGGAAGTTATGACTGGGTAGGCTTAAGAAATTATATTGATTTATTTCAGGATGCAAGGGTTGGAGCCTCTTACTGGTTCACATTCCGCCTGGCTATTGTAAGCACGATTGTTGTAAATGTTATAAGTCTGCTTCTGGCAATGGGATTAAATAGTAAAATCAGGTTTAAGAGTACATTGCGTGGCTTGTATTTCCTGCCAAATGTATTAGGTGGCTTGGTTGTAGGTTATATTTTTAACTATTTCTTTACTTATATACTGCCAGAAATAACAAAAATGCTTGGCGGCAATGGTGGCAGTATGTTGGCAAACACAAAAACTGCATGGATTGCAGTTGTAGTTGTCTGTGCATGGCAGGCTATAGCAATGAACACCATTATTTACATATCTGGACTTCAGACAGTGCCAGAGGATGTATATGAAGCTGGTTCACTGGACGGTGCTACAGGGGTTAATAAATTCCGTTATTTGACATTCCCGCTTATCCTTCCATTTTTCACTATTAACATGGTACTCTGTATGAAAAATTTCCTGATGGTATTTGACCAGATTATGTCATTGACAAAAGGTGGTCCTGCACAGAGTACAGAATCAATATCATACCTTATTTACAACAATGGTATGAGCGGCGGGCAGTTTGGTTTCCAGAGCGCCAATGCAGTTTTATTCTTCGTAGTAATTGTGGCAATATCTGTATGTCAGATGACATTTCTTGGTAAAAAGGAGGAACAATTATAATGGGAAAAAAGTCTGATAAAAACGTTGAAAAATATAATATTGGTATAACAGTACTTTTAATTATTGGTCTGGTGACAATTATATTTCCACTATATATGACAGTGGTCATTGCATTCAAGCAGCCATCAGAGATGACCAACAGCATGAAGGGGCTTTTATCACTTCCAAAGAGTTTCAGTCTTGATAATTTCAGAGAGGCAATGAGAGTAACTGATTTCTGGCACTCTCTTGGTAACAGTCTTTTAATTACGCTTGTTACGATTGCATTATCAATAGTTGTTCATTCGCTTATTGGGTATGCTTTAGGCAGGAATAAGTCAAAAAGTAAATTTTATAATTTTATCTACCTTTATCTTGTAAGTGGTATGTTTGTGCCATTTGCTATCCTTATGATGCCTCTTGTAAAACAGACATCACGTATGGGACTGTCTAACTGGGTTGGAGTAGTTTTATTATATGTGGTATTTTATATGCCTATGAATACAATGCTTTATTCAGGATATCTTACAAATCTTCCACTTGCACTTGAAGAGGCAGCCTGTGTAGATGGTGCAAGTACATGGAAAACATACTGGACAATTATATTTCCAAATATGAAACCTATGCATGCAACTGTAGCAATTCTTACTGCACTTGGTACATGGAATGATGTTATGACACCACTTGTAATTATGTCTGGCGACCATAATACACTGCCACTTGCACAGTTAAACTTTCAGTCACAGTTTGGTACAAATTATAACCTTGCATTTGCTTCATATCTTTTAGCACTGCTTCCAATCGTAATCTTTTATATAATATGCCAGAAGCAGATAATAGCAGGGGTTGCAAATGGTGCTGTTAAATAATAAATAAAACGAGGTGATAGTATGGCTATCCTTTATAATGATACAGAAAAGATATTTAGTCTTAATACTAAAAATACAACATACCAGATGAAAGTGGATTCTTATGGGTATTTGCTGCATCTGTACTATGGAAAGAGTATAAATTCTTCAATGGAATATATGCTGTTATATTTTGACAGGAGTGGTTTTTCGGGTAATCCTTATATTGTGGGCAATGACAGGACATATTCACTTGATGTATTGCCACAGGAATTCCCTGTACAGGGAACAGGAGACTACAGAAGTGTGGCACTAGTGGTAAGGGAAGAGACAGGATGTTGTGACTGTGACCTGCATTATAAAGGACACAGAATAATTGATGGCAAATACAGTCTTAAAGGGCTTCCAGCTGCATATAGCAGCAAAAAAGCACAGACCCTTGAAATCATGCTTGAAGATTGCCGTATGAATTTAGAGGTTAGATTATTATATGGGGTACTTGAGGATTGTGATATAATTACCCGTAGTGTAAAAGTAAAAAATAATGGCAAACAAACGATTTATATAGAAAAAATTTCAAGTGTATGCCTTGATTTTCTTTATGGCAATTATGATGTTATTACATTTTATGGAAGGCATGCAATGGAGAGAAATGTAAACAGGGCAGCAGTATCACATGGAAAGCACTGTATTGGGAGCAGAAGAGGAACCTCAAGCCACCAGTATAATCCATTTGTTATACTGACAGAGGAAACTGCAACAGAAACTTATGGGGAATGCTATGGTGCATCATTTGTATATAGTGGCAGTTTTCTTGCCGAGTTTGAGTGTGACCAGTATGACCAGACTCGTTTTTTAATGGGGCTTTCAGATGAATTATTTTCTTACCAGCTTGAAACTGGGGATGAATTTTATGCACCAGAAGTAATACTTTCCCATACATCTATGGGACTAAACAGGTTATCTAAAAATTTTCATAACTGTATCAGAGAGCATATATGCCGTGGGAAATATAAAGATAAGATAAGACCTGTTCTGATTAATAGCTGGGAGGCATGCTATTTTGACTTTAATGGTAAAACTCTGTGCCAGCTTGCAGACCAGGCGGCAGAACTTGGAATTGAGCTTCTTGTACTAGACGATGGCTGGTTTGGTGAAAGAAATGACGATAACAGCTCACTTGGTGACTGGTATGTAAATGAGAAGAAACTTGGCATGGGGCTTGCAGAATTGTCAGAAAAAATCCATAAAAAAGGACTTTTATTTGGCATATGGATTGAGCCAGAGATGGTATCAGAAAACAGTAATTTATACCGCAGCCATCCAGAGTGGACGCTTCAGGTTCCAGGCAAAAAACCTGTAAGGGGACGCAACCAGCTTGTACTTGATTTTTCAAACCCAGAAGTTGTGCAGTATATGTTTGAAAGTATATCATCAGTGTTAAACCAAACTGTAATTAATTATGTCAAATGGGACATGAATCGAAGCATTGCAAACATTTATTCAAGCAGTTCCAAGTATCAGGGAAAGGTTCTTTATGACTATATGCTTGGTGTATATTCCCTTTTAGAAAGGCTTACAGATACTTTTCCTGATATACTTTGGGAGAGTTGTTCTGGCGGCGGTGGCAGGTTTGATATGGGAATGTTATATTACACGCCACAAATTTGGTGCAGTGATAATACAGATGCTATTGACCGTGTTCGCATACAGTATGGTACATCATTTGGATATCCACTGTCTGTTACAGGCTCACATGTATCTGCTGCCCCGAATCACCAGACAGGGCGAGTTACATGTATGGATACAAGAGGATGTGTTGCTATGACAGGCGCATTTGGATATGAGCTTAACTTGGCTAACATTACAGAAGAAGATAAAAACAGTATAAAAAAACAGGTTAAGACCTACCATAAGCTAGCACCATTGCTCCAACAGGGAGATTATTATCGTTTAAGTAATCCATTTAAAGATGAAATAGGTGCATGGATAGTTGTTGATGAAAAAAAAGAAAAGGCATTGTTAAGCGTTGTATTTTTAAATGTGCATGGAAATTTGCCTGTGGTCTATATTAAATTGCAGGGGCTCGATAGTACAAAGAATTATAAAAACACAGAAAATAAAAAAGTTTATCATGGCAGTGCCCTTATGCAATATGGGTTTCCTATTTCTGTAAGTCATGGGGAATATCCATCAGTCCAGATTTTATTTGAAAAAGTTTAAAATTTAAAGTATAATATTTAATAAAAAAT
>DESG01000070.1 GCA_002361175.1 Lachnoclostridium sp. UBA3320
GCTCAAAAGTTGTAAAGTGGTGTGACTTTAGATGAGTCAGATGGTTTATTGTTGTTTGGTGTTTCTGTTGTCCATGAATCTGCAAAGACAGGCTTGTCTGAATCTGCTACTACAGCTCTTAAATCGTCATAGTAAAGTACACCTTTTACCATTTCGCTTCCGTCTGCAAATGCTGGTGAGTCACCAATAGCATTTACCCAAAGTCCTGCGCTGTTTATAGTTTTTAATGCATCACCGCTTAATGGGTCATCACTGCCATCGTTTGCTTTAAATTCAGTAAATGGAAGTGTTACAAGCAATTCTTTGTCTGTTTTTGCGTAGTCTTCATATGTATTAAGGTATGCTTCATATGCTTTGCCACCTGAATTAATCTGTACTACTGTTTTCTGATTTTTGCCATCAGGTTTTACCCAGAATCTTAATGCATTATATGCTGACCAGTCTACTTCTCTGGAGATTGTAGCACCACCCCAACCAGTCTTTGTTTCGTTATATTCAAGCTTAAATGCATAGTTTCCTTCATAACGTGGGCTTTCTACTACTGAGATATCTATTGTACATTCTGAGTCGTTGTTTGTTGCCCATTTACCAAGCAAAAGATTTGTAAGTCCTGCATATGACTCAAAGTCATCTATCTGCTCTGGAAGCATTTCTTTTTCTTTCACCCCAAGAATAACACTTATCTCTTGACAAAGTTTGTCATCTACATATAAACCTATAGTTCCTGTTACGGTTTCACCTATCTCATCTAAGACTGCCTTTGTCAGTGTAGCTGTATAGATTTTTCCTGAAGAATCTTTCTGTGCTGCAAGTTCCTTGGTTTTGCCATTGCCTGATACACGAAGAGATACTTTGCCTTCTGTTGGCATATTCAGCTTTGCTGTTACTTTTACATCGTCAAGAATCCTGCTTCCAGATACTGGCAGAGTGATATATCCGCTAATATCTTTTGTCCCTGTAATTGTTGCTTCTTTAACAGAAGAAAGTCCTTCCAGTATATTTTTCTGGTCTGATGCAAATATGCTTCTGCTGTCATTATAAAATTTTATAAATGAATCAAGCATTTCATGACCATAAAGGCTTCCATCACTATTTTTCTTTGAGACAAATGGTGTGTAGTATGATGAAGAACTTGAATAGTTTGACCATAGCATAAAGTAAGAGCAGTTGTACTCAGACTTTGTTACTGCGTCAAGCACTTCGGTAAACCATTCTTTACGCTCATTGTCTTTTGGAAGCAGTGCCACGCTGCCATTCCTAATGCCTGTTTCTGTTACTGCAAACAGCTTGCCATGCTTCTTTGCAAAAGCATCTGTAAGTTTAATTGCACCTTCAAAGCTGTTTTTGAAAGAGTATTTACTATCGTCAGCAGAAGGGTTATCAGCATATGCGTCAAATCCTACAAGGTCTACATAATCATCACCTGGATAGCGTTCTTCATAGTCCTTTTCTGAGCCAGCTTCTGAACCTGGTCCATACAGATAAAGCATATTGTGTATATTCTTTTCATCACGCAGGTATTCAACTGTGTACTTAAATACATTTTTATAAGTTTCAGGTTCACAGAAAGCTTTGCCCCACCAAAACCAGCTACCTGTGTTTTCATGAAATGGTCTGAAAAGAATTGTGCCTTTTACCTGTGATGCATAGTCAGCTATCATATCAAGATATGCAGTAAATGCTTCGTTAAATTCTCCTCCTGGCAGTATCTTGTTCATGCAATCCCCTGTCAGTTCATTTGAATCTTTTGCTGTATAATCATATTTATCATATGTCTTTTCGTATGAATCTGCATTATTCTTCTTTACAGCGTATGCAAAATTGTACATATGTGCTGAAAGTGTCATAATAGCGCCTTTATTAATGGAATCATTTGAAAATGCTGCTGCTGCCTTAATATCATCCGCTGCTGTTGTATCATCAACAGCTATTCCAGCCTCTTTAGCTTTTTCTTCACCAAATTTTTCAATATATTTTTCTGCAAAGCCTTTAAACATTTCTCCACAGTCAAGACCGTCAATAGCAGATATTGAACCTGTTACATCCTCTGTGTCAGAAAGTGTTAAATCCTTACTTCCTGCTTTTAGTGCTTGGTCTTCCATATGACCATAAATTACAGAAGAGGACTCACCAACAGCTTTAAGATATTGGTATACAGCTTTTGTATTCTTGTCTGCGTCAGGGTCTGCAAGTTTTATGCTGTCTGCATAATTATATGCATTCCCATTTACTGACAGCGCTGTATCAGTACCAGTTAAGGCTGTGCTACTCTGTACCTTTACAGTGGAATTGACATATCCGCTTACATAGCTTATAGAAATATTGTCAAAGTATACTGCATCTTTATAGTCTGTATTTTGTCCAACTATAACTAGTAAAAGTTTCTTAGGTGATATTTCTTCTGCACTGCTTCCGTCAATGTCAAACTTAAATGTAACTTTGTTTAAGTTTCCTTTACTTTCCGCTTTTAAGCTAGAAACTGAACTCATTTGGTCGTTAAGCACTGCCTTGCCGCCTTCTTCTGCTACGGCTTTAATGGTTATGTCGCCTGTCAGCGAAGGATTGTAATAAAAGTCAAAGGATAGTTGATTATATCCTTTAAAGTCTATTCCTTTTTCATCTGAAATACTGACACCTGTCTGTGCCCATCCATTACCTGATGCTTCTGAATAATCAAGATTGACTTTTAATCTCTGACCAGCTTGGTCATGTTCAGCTGAACCTGTAACTTTTGCATCTCCACGCCAGCTATCATCATATACCCAGTTTTGTACTCCATTTGAAAAATCCCATGTGCGTGCTTCTTTTGAATCATCTTCTGCAGCGTATGACAGTTTAATCGCTGTTGGTTGTAAAGCTGTTACACACATAGACAGTGCAAGTGCTTTTGCGGCAATTTTCTTGCCAACATACTTTTTAGTTTTTTTGTTCCCCATACATTATTTGCTCCTTTTCTTGATTTTGGCGTATTGCGTCTTTGCATTTCCTTGAAAGACTATATACTAGTTAATAAATATCTTAAAAATTAGCTTAAAATATCGTTATTACAAAGGATATTTATTCTAATTTTTAGTTAATTATATTACTTATTTTTCCTTTTGTCAATATTTATATATTTTTTCTTAAAATAAATATCAAATTTGTGCATATATAATAAATAATATAATTGTTATTCTTCTAATATCTTTTCAAGAAGGTTATATATTTCCTGAAATTCACAATTATCTGTCATACCTGCTGCTTCCAGCTTGTCACGCAGTTGTTTTATAAGTTTTTGCTGTTCTGTAAACTTTTCCACAAGGCCAAGTTTTTCTTCATATCCCCTAAGTTTTTTTATTGCACGCTTTACTGTATCATGTACCCCTTGTCTTGTAATCCCCTCATCAAGCGCAATTTCGCTGAAATTAAAGTCTTTTAGTATGCTTGCTTCAAACATCCTGCGCTGGTTTTCTTTTAGCAGTGCGCCATAAAAATCATATAACATTGATAATTCAAGACGTTCATCTATAGAATGTTCATTTTTAGTTACAGTCATATGCCACTCCGTTCTAAATAAAGTAAAGTAAAAAATACCCCATATGGGGTATTTTTAGCTTAATATTAATTTACAAAATCTATCTTTTAAACAGGATAAGCTACATTTTCTTTATCTGCTGCCTCTACATCTGCTTTATTCTGCTGTGCATCTCTGTATTTAAAGAATTCCATAGCCACCTGTGGGAAGAGTGCGTAAGAAAGTACATCTTCATCTTGTTGCTTATACTGCTTCATTTCCTGTTCAAGCTGTGCAAGCTGTGGCTTAATTAAATCAGCTGGACGGCATGTAATAGGCTCTACATCGCCGATGCACTTTTTCTGTACTTCAGGATTAAATGGCTTAACTGTCTGTCCAAATTCACCTGAAAGAAGTTTCTTTGATTCTTTTGTAACCATCTTATATCTTTCACCTGAAACTACATTAAGAACAGCCTGTGTTCCTACAATCTGTGATGAAGGTGTAACAAGTGGTGGTTCTCCAAAGTCTTTACGTACTCTTGGCACTTCTTCAAGCACTTTCTCGTACTTGTCCTCCTGCCCCATCTCTTTAAGCTGTGATACAAGGTTACTAAGCATACCGCCTGGAACTTGGTAGCGAAGTGTCTGTATATTTACACCGAGCACTTTTGTGTTCATAAGACCTGATTTAAGTGCTTCTTCACGGAGTGGACGGAAGTAGTCAGCTATTTGGGCAAGTTTATTCTGATCAAGTCCTGTGTCATAAGGTGTGCCTTTAAATGCTTCTACCATAACTTCTGTAGCTGGCTGGCTAGTACCCATTGAAAATGGTGACATAGCTGTATCTATAATGTCACATCCTGCCTCGACAGCTTTCATATATGTCATTGCTGCTACACCTGACGTATAGTGAGTGTGAAGGTCAATAGGAATATCTACTGATTCTTTAAGCGCAGTAACAAGTTCTGTAGCTTTTACTGGCACTAAAAGACCTGCCATATCTTTTATACAAAGTGATTTTGCACCCATAGACTCTATTCTTTTTGCCATATCTTTCCAATAGTCAAGAGTATATGCGTCACCAAGTGTATAAGAAAGAGCTACCTGTGCATGACCATTTTCCTTGTTAGCTGCCTTTACAGCTGTTTCAAGGTTGCGCAAGTCATTAAGACAGTCAAAAATACGAATTATATCAATACCATTTGCGATAGACTTTTGTACAAAGTATTCCACAACATCATCAGCATAGTGATTATACCCTAAAATATTTTGACCACGGAATAACATCTGAAGTTTTGTATTCTTAAATCCAGCCCTTAGCTTACGAAGCCTTTCCCATGGGTCTTCTTTAAGGAACCTTAATGAAGCATCAAATGTTGCGCCGCCCCAGCACTCAACTGAATGATATCCTATCTGGTCCATCTTATCTATTATTGGAAGCATCTGTTCTGTTGTCATTCTTGTGGCAATCAGTGACTGATGTGCATCACGAAGAATCGTTTCCGTAATCTTTAAAGGCTTCTTTTCTATATCTGCCATTATTAATCCCCCTTTTTTAAACTTAAATAATTGACAAAGTTACACTCCAAATATTGCCATAAATACACCAGCGGCAACTGCTGTACCAATAACGCCGGCAACGTTTGGTCCCATTGCATGCATAAGCAGGAAATTTGTAGGGTCTGCTTCTGAGCCAACTTTTTGTGAAACTCTCGCTGCCATAGGCACTGCAGATACACCAGCTGAACCAATCAGCGGATTTATCTTGCCATTTGTCATCTTACACATCAGTTTACCAAATAATACACCAGCGGCTGTACCCACACAGAATGCAATAAGCCCTAATGCAACGATTTTAAGTGTTGACAATCTTAAAAATGCTTCTGCACTTGTAGATGCACCTACTGATGTACCAAGCAGAATAACTACAATATACATAAGTGCATTGGAAGCTGTTTCTGCAAGCTGTTTTACAACACCTGATTCCCTGAAAAGATTACCAAGCATAAGCATACCTACAAGAGGAGCTGTTGTTGGCAGTATAAGACAAACAACGATAGTAACTATAATAGGGAAAAGTATTTTCTCTAGTTTAGATACAGGACGAAGCTGTTCCATCTTGATTTTACGTTCGTCTTCTGTTGTAAAAAGTTTCATGATAGGCGGCTGAATAATAGGTACAAGTGACATATATGAATAAGCCGCCACTGCTATTGGTCCCATATACTCAGTCTGTCCTAACTTTCCACAAAGGAAAATTGATGTAGGACCATCTGCGCCACCTATAATTGATATTGCCGCTGCTGCCTTATCATTAAATCCAAGAAGGATAGCGATAAGATAAGCAGAGAAAATGCCAAACTGTGCTGCTGCTCCAAGAAGGAAACTTATTGGGTTGGCAATAAGCGGACCAAAGTCTGTCATCGCACCTACACCAAGAAATATCAGTGAAGGCAGAATGCTCCATTCATCGAGCAGATAAAAGTAATGTAATAAACCACCGACACCATTTGATGTATCCTCTGGACTTGCCATGATTTCAGGATAAATATTTACTAAAATCATACCAAATGCAATAGGAACTAACAATAATGGCTCGTATTCTTTTTTAATCGCAAGATAGAGAAACACACAGCCCACCAGTATCATAAGATAATTACCTAATGTAAGGTTCGCAAATGCGGTCTGGTGCAATAAGTTCTCTAGCGTTGTAATAACGTAATCCAAAGCCGTTCCCTCCTAGTTTAATGATGCAAGTACCGCTCCTGCCTCTACTGAATCGCCCGCTGACACATTAATGCCTGCTATTGTACCATCTTGTGGTGCAACTATTTCATTTTCCATCTTCATAGCTTCTAATATCATTATAACTTCACCTTTTTTAACAGCTTGACCTGCTGAAGCTTTTACAGATAAAATCTTGCCAGGCATAGGTGCATTGACCTTGACAGCCCCTGCTGCTCCTGTTTGTGCGGCTGGCTTAGGAGCTGCTTTTGGTGCAGCAGCTTTAGGAGCTGCGGCTGGCTTAGGAGCTGCTGCAGAACCAGCACCGCCTTCTTCTACTGTAACATCATAAACATTACCATTAACAGTAATTGTATAATTCTTCATTATTTTTTCCTCCATATACTATATTCACTTATATGATTAAATTATTTATAACTACTTTCTTCTTATAATTGAACGTATCATAAGCCCATCAGTACATTCATTTTCACTTGCTGCGGCGATGGCTGCCGTAATAACTGCAACAAGTTCGAGGTCATCTGATAAGTCTTCCTCTTCTTCTATAACAGGTTCAGGCTCTGCTGGAACTGCCACTGCTACAGGCTCTTGTGCTTTATTATTATTCTGCATATCGTTTATACGTTTAAACTGCGCAATAATAATTGCAATGAATATAAGCACCAAAAATACAATAGCCATACTCATTACTGTATTAAGTGCAGCTGTACTCATTGTCTGACCAAGAGACTTGTACTTATCTACTTTCCATGAAGACATATTTCCCTCTTCATCAAAGGTAACTGAAAATACAAGCTTATTGCCAGAACTTGTAAGAATTGTTTCATTGACAGTTGCAGTATCAGTGGTTATTGTAAACTCAGTGTCTGTCTTTTTGTCATAATCACCATACTGTTCACGCAGTTTGCCTGATTCTTTATACTGGGCGGCTGTATCTTCATCCATCTGATCTGAATAAGTTGATAACATACCATCAAAATCATATTCAAACCAACTTGATACAAATGAATCAGCATTGGTTTCAAGCGTCTTTTCATCAAAGTTTTCATTAGTCTTAACAAGACTAAAACTACATCCCGCCATCACCAGTATACAGGATATGATACAGCAAATTAAAGCTAATCTCTTTTTCATATGCCACTCCTTACTTAGATGGTTCCATGCTTTTTACCAATTGGATACCCACTTTTTGCAAATAACATTTCAAATGCATATATTAACTGCTTTCTTGCCTGACTAGAAGGTATTACAGCATCTACATACCCCCTTGCTGCTGCTGCTTCTGTTCCAGATTGTGCAGCAAATTCAGCTGCCTTTGCACTTATATCTGCATTTTTATCGTCCCCATACATAATCTTTGCTGCAATCTGTGCATCCATTGTGCCGATGTTTGCCCCTTCAAGTGCAAATACCATATCAGCGCCTATATGCTTTGAGTTCATGCATATATATGCAGTTCCATAAGCATTGTCAGTAATAAGATTTATCTTAGGCACATCTGCCTCTGCAAATGCCGCAGTAAGTTTAGCGGCTGCTTCTGCTATAGTTTTTTCTTCTTTTACTGTTGTAGCAAATCCTTCTATATTTGTAAGAGTGAGTATAGGAATATTAAATGCATCACATTTTCTAATAAATGAAACTGCTTTGTCACATCCTGCTGTTGTAAGACGTGGTGCATATTTTGCAATTTCCTTTCCGTCTACATCAAATTCTGCAGTGCGGTTTGCAACAACACCTGTTGTTATACCATCAAGGCAGATAAAACCTGTTACCATCTCTTTGGCATAACCTTTCTTTATTTCCATAAAGAAATTGTTGTCGCCGATGTCCTCTAATGCAAGTGATGGGTCAGCAACTTCTGACGCAAAGTCTTCTGTCATACGGTTTAAATCGTCCATACATTCATCAGAAAATGCTGTTTCATTGTTGTTGCCAGGAAGAATTGATATAAGTTCCCTCACCTTGGCAATAAGTTCTTCTTCTCCTTCCACAATAAAGCTTGCAGTAGATGCTTCTTGCTGGAAATCAGAAGATGCTGTGTCAAGCTTATCTGTATAGTTGCCCTCAAGCGTATTTGGGGAATTAACAAACAGCTTTGCATTCTTCTTTTCCATAAAAGTAAAATCACTCATTGCCGCAAGTACGGCAACACCACCGCCACAATTGCCAAAGACAGCACTAATCTGAGGAATTATGCCTGATGCCTTTACTTTCATTTTGTAAATCTGCCCGAAACCTGCAAGTGCATCTGTAGATTCCTGGAGACGTATTCCTGCACAGTCTATAAGCCCAATAACAGGCACTCCGGTCTTTATGGCAAGTTCATATATGTGTGCTATCTTTTTTGCATGCATTTCGCCAATAGTACCATTAAGTGCAGATACATCCTGGCTATATATAAAGACAGGATTGTTTTGGATAAGTCCATATCCAGTTATAACTCCATCTGCTGGCACAGACTTTTCCTGCATGTTAAAATCAGTGCTTCTTCTCGTAACGCCAGCACCAATCTCAACAAAACTATTCTCGTCAGCTAAAACCATAATTCGGTCTCTTGCTGACAAAGCATTCGTGTTACTCATGTTCAGCCCTCCAATATTGTAAATTAATAGTAACTGTGTCAAACAGCTACATGGTATAGGATGTTCATAGAAAACAAAATCTACACCAATATAATTCTATTACTTTTGTCATAAAATAGCAACCTTTTTTTAAATTTTAAAAAAGGGAATGATTCCTGTTTTATTGAATATGCAAAATGTTTTTGGGTATTGTTTATTTTTTGACAATCTGCCTTAAGATTTTCTTTGTAAATTTGTCTGTTTCCGTTTCAGACTTCATAGATAGCAGCATTTTTATCTCTTCTGGAGATTTCCTCATTGCATCTTCAAAATCATCGTAGATAAAAAGATTCAATCACGATTGAACTGAATGTGATGATAATCAGAAATAACATTTTCCAATGTTATGCTTTTTAGACTTTCACACAAATCATTGCTAATTTTTTGATAGGAGCAATTCAATACATCATGTATATTTTTTCCTATAGGACAAAACGGAGAGGGTAATGGGTGAAGTCCAATGAGCTTTGAAGCAAAGTCTGGTTCTATTGCCTTGCAAATGCGATATAAAGTAATTTCATTTGGTGGACAATTCAATGTTGTGCCGCCTGTGCCAAATTTAACAGATATTATACCATCTTTTTTTAACGAGCTTACAATTTTTCGGATTGTAGCAGGGTTGATTCCAGTAGATAATGATAAAAGGTCACTGGTTACTTTTTGCGTATTGCCATATTCCAAAATAAAGATAAGGCAATGAATAGCAACGGAACACTTTGTACTGATATGCATGGCATTTCTCCTTTCCATGTTTGATTGTACCACATATTTGTATTGGTGTAAATCTTGACATCACATCAGAATATTGCTATAATGGTGTAAATCTAAAAATTACAGGAGGAACAAACATGAAAGTTACACAGATTGTTTTTAGCCCGACAGGAGGAACGCAGCAAGTTGTAGATACCATAACATCGACATGGGAAAATCATGTCAATAAGGTTGACTTAACAAATCCAAATAATAAGTATTCTAACTTGAATTTTTCACAAGACGATACCGTGGTAATTGCAGTTCCATCATATGGAGGACGAGTACCTGCTCTTGCGGTTGAACGGCTTACAAAAATAAAAGGGAATCGTGCTCAATGTGTTATTGTTTGCGTGTATGGAAATCGGGCATACGAAGATACGCTCCTTGAATTACGAGATATTGCAGTACAAAATAATTTTAATGTAGTTGCAGCTATTTCAGCAATCGCAGAGCATTCTATCATGCACCAGTACGCAGCAGGCAGACCCGATAAGAAAGACAAAGATGAGCTACAAAGTTTTGCAGGAAAGGTTCTTGAAAAAATAAAATCTGGAAATAAAAATATGTCTGAATTTCAGATACCTGGCAATCGTCCATACAAGAAAGCTGGCGGTAGTGGCTTAGTTCCAAAAGCCACTGGTAAGTGTATCAGTTGTGGTCTTTGTGCCCAAAAGTGTCCAGCACAGGCAATTAGCAAAGAAAATATAAAATGTGCGGACAGTAAAAAGTGTATTTCTTGTATGAGATGTGTTGTGCAATGCCCGCAATCAGCCCGCAAAGTAAATGGAGCAATGGTTTCAGCAGCGGCACTGGCACTCAAAAAAGCTTGTTCTGAAAGAAAGGATAGCGAGCTATACATTTAAAGTTTCTCTATACCATAGTATAGCCAAATCAAACGCACCTGCGACATCATCAAAATATGATGTTTTCGTAGCACCGATAATTGGAGAAGCTACCCCTTTTGCCATGTGCCACGCCAGCGCAAGCGTGTTCAATGCTTCCATCGTCTCTTCCATATAACTTTTATACTTTAATATCCCATTCCAGACAACCATGCATCAATATCACTCTTTGCGTCAGGAACATCTTTTTCATTCACTGTAAAGCCATCTGTTACCACAGTTGCATCTGGCTCTAATTCCTGTATGGTTTCTATCGTTCCTGAAAATCTGCTGCCATTATGAGAATTAAATGGAATAATTGTCTTTCCTGAAAAATTATATTCGTCAAAAAAGCTATACATAATTTGTGGCAAATCATACCACCATGTAGGATAGCCTACAAAAACTACATTGTAATCATCAAAATTGTCGATATGTGAAGTAAGTTCTGGTCTAATATCATCATCTTGCTCTGTTTGGGCATATTCAATTAGTTTTGCTCCATCTCCTGGATATTTTACGGAAGTTTTAATAGAAAAAAGGTCTCCTCCTGTTTTTTCTTGAATCATTTCTGCCAAGGCTGTCATACGCCCCTTTGTTTCGCCATTTACATTAGATACACTAGCAGATGATATAGCATCTACATCACTGTTTTCTGCAACTGCAAAATATGCAATTAAAACATTTTTATCAGTATTCACTGAAATAGCTTTAGAACTTGTAGTGCTGCTGTTATTACTATCATTTTTTGCTTCATTGCTATTGCCACATGCTGTAAACGATGTTATAACAATTATCATACAAATAAATATTGCTAATTTTCTTTTCATAATAACTTCACTAGCCTCCTTTTTATTTTTCAAATAACCAGTTCATAATATTTTTATCACGACAAAACAAATATCCACCACCATGCTGATACTCAATGCCAGTTCCCTGAAAATAGCTGCTATCCTTTACATCTAACACTAATAGCTTTTTTATCTGTTTCTTATTTAGACCCTGTTTATGATACAAATTATATAATTTCTGATAGGCCTCTTTAAATGGTTTGGAAGAATAATATTCATCACTTTCTCCAATTACAAAATAAACTGGTGTTTTTGCTTTTATTAAAGGCTTATATTTTCCATCCCACTGAGAACTGCACATAAGTGCTTTGGTAAATAATTTTGGAGATTTTCCAAGTACAAGTGACAAGGTCTCTCCACCTCCTGAATAACCACTGATATAAACTTTAGAAGGATTAATCTGGTAATTATTTAAGAAATATTTCCACCTGTGCGGTTGGAAACTATAAATGTAGCTAAAATTCGTATCATATTCATGTGAATATTATTCAATCGAATAGCAATATTGATTTCATGAAAAATAAATACTATATTTTGCAATAGTTTTACCTTTGACATACAATATATAGATAAATTTTGATTTCTGGTATTAATTTTTCTGTTTTAAATTTCAACCGCACAGGTGGAAATATTTTGTCAGTGCAATAGTCTGATTAGCTGATGTTTGTCCCCAATCATCTAACTGTGGTGCAAGAATTATCATATTGGAATTATACTTCATCGCTTCAAATCCAAAGTCTTCTGTTTTGAGATTTTGTGCTACTCCTTGAAAATATAACCCCTGATATCCTGGCAATGTAATGTATAATGCCATTTTCTTTTTTCCATCATATGAATCAGGGAAATATACATTATAATGAATATCCCCATTTTTCTTAGAATGGTATACATTATCGACTAAAAAATTTCTATAGTATGTCTTGCCTAATGTCACTTTTTCACTATCCTGCCTTGCTTTTACAGTCTGATGTATGCTAACAAGGACACTGATAATTAATGCTGTAATTATTAAAATTTGTTTTTTAATTTGTATTTTCCAAAAATTCACGTAAATTACCTTCCATTCTATTTTAAATTGGTTTTATACCTCTCTATATATAATAAAAAAAACGAGACCTATTAAGAAGTCTCATTTTGTTTATAAGTTTATACCTAAAAGTTATAACATGATTTTAATCT
>DESG01000032.1:0-11716 GCA_002361175.1 Lachnoclostridium sp. UBA3320
GCTTTTCTCATTTTTTCTATTGATAATACACTTTAATCTAGTGTATTATATCATATGGGATAATTTTTTATTTTTCAGGAGGTCATTATGAATAAAAAAGCTTTGCATACTTTAGAGTATGATAAAATTATAAAAAGACTTGAAGACTTTGCATTCTCGCCTGTTGGCAAAGAATCATGCCGTACTCTTCTTCCACACAGTGATAGAGAGTGGATTGAAACTTCACAGCGTGAAACATCAGATGCACTTACACACATACTTACACAAGGTGAGATATCTTTTAATGGCATATCTGATATACGTACAAGTCTAAAGCGTCTGGAAATAGGTTCAATACTTGGAGCTGGTGAACTTCTCGCCATTTCAGCACTGCTTAATACGGCTGGACGAATTAAAAATTATTTTCGCCAGAGTCTTAATGAAAATGATGAAACTGGCGACTCACTAAATGAGAGATATATACTTATAGAGCCACTTTTTCCACTTATGCAGGAAATAAGACGCTGTATTCTTGCAGATGATGAAATTGCAGATGATGCAAGCCCTGGTCTTTCACATATCAGGCGCAAGCTTAAAGCCACAGGTGATAAAATTCATGAACAACTTGGCAATATATTAAATAGTGGAAGCCGCAGTATGCTTCAGGATGCCATTATCACTATGAGAAATGGCAGATACTGCCTTCCAGTAAAATCGGAATACCGCACTTCATTTAGTGGGATGCTTCATGACCAGTCTTCTACAGGCTCTACGCTTTTTATAGAACCAGCATCTGTAGTGAAGTTAAATAATGAAATACGTGAACTTGAGATAAAAGAACAACAAGAAATTGAAAAAATACTTGCAAGTTTAAGCAATCAGGCAGCAGAGCAATCTTTTTTTATCACACAGGATTTTAATGTGCTCTCAGAACTTGATTTTATATTTGCTAAGGCAATGCTTTCTAAAAATATGCGTGCCACTGAGCCTAAATTTCCAAAAGAAGGATATATTATGATTAAAAAAGGTCGCCATCCGCTTATAGACAGACAAAAAGCTGTGCCTATAGACTTAAATATAGGAAAAGATTTTTCACTGCTTGTTGTTACTGGACCTAATACTGGCGGCAAAACAGTGTCTCTTAAAACTGTAGGGCTTTTTACACTTATGGGACAAGCAGGGCTTCACATTCCTGCTTTTGATGGCTCATCACTAAAGATATTTAAAGAAGTATTCGCAGATATAGGCGATGAACAAAGCATTGAACAAAGTCTTAGTACATTTTCGTCGCATATGGTCAACACTGTTTCAATCCTTGACAATGCTGATGAAGAAAGTCTTGTGCTATTTGACGAACTTGGTGCAGGTACTGACCCTGTAGAAGGTGCTGCCTTAGCAACTGCCATTCTTTCAAATCTTTGCAAACGTGGCTCTATAGTTATGGCAACTACACACTACAGCGAACTAAAATTATATGCGCTGCAAACACCTGGTGTAGAAAATGCCTGTTGTGAATTTGATGTTACAACACTTCGTCCAACATACCGCCTTTTAATTGGTGTGCCAGGAAAAAGCAATGCATTTGCAATATCAAAAAGACTAGGTCTGTCTGACGATATAATAGAAGATGCCAAAATGCATGTTTCATCTGATGCAAAACAGTTTGAAGATGTTATAAGCAGTCTTGAGCAGACTAGGTTACAGCTTGAAAAAGAGCGAAATAAAGCTTCTGAAAGCAGAAAAGAAATATCAGTTCTTAAAAAAGAACTGTATGAAAAGACAGAAAAACTTGAAAACTCAAAAGAGCGCATATTGCAAAATGCCAATACAGAAGCTGCAAGAATCCTTAATGAAGCCAAGGAATTTGCAGATGAAACCATACGCAAATATACTAAATGGGCACAAAGTGATACACATATAAGAGAAATGGAAGCTGAACGTGCTAATTTAAGGGATAAATTAAACGACAGGCAGGCTAAAGCTGCTATCCCAAAAAGCAGCTCAAAAACAAAAACCGTAAAAGCATCTGATATTATAATAGGCGCAGATGTAAAAATCCTATCACTTAATTTAACAGGAACAATAAGTACACTGCCAAATGATAAAGGTGATTTATTTGTGCAGACAGGACTGTTAAGGACTAAAGTTAATCTTAAAGATATTGAGCTTATTGAAACAACTAAAGACAAGACTAAGCCCGCCAAAGGCAGGAAAAATACTGGCAGCGGTAGTATAAGAATAGATAAAGCTGCATCTATTCACCAAGAAATAAATCTTATAGGCATGACAGTTGATGAAGCTATGCCTGTACTTGGCAAATACTTAGATGATGCATACCTTGCACATATGGAACATGTTACAATTATACATGGTCGAGGCACAGGTGCGTTAAGAAATGCAGTACACAGTCACCTTAAACGCACAAAATATGTAAAATCTTTCCGCTTGGGTGAATTTGGCGAAGGAGATATGGGTGTAACTGTGGTAGAATTTAAGTAAGAAAGGAAATTTAGTATGTTAGAGAAACAAAAAATCCTAATAGTTGACGATGATGAAAACATTGCAGAGCTTATATCTCTCTATCTTATAAAAGAGTGTTTTGACACCAAGATAACAAATGACGGTGAAGAGGCTATTGCGGCAGTTAAAACATATATGCCTAATTTGGTATTGCTTGATATTATGCTGCCTGGTATTGATGGTTACGAAGTGTTAAGAAATATTAGAAAATCTTCTTCACTTCCAGTAATTTTGCTATCTGCAAAAGGTGAAACATTTGACAAAGTGCTAGGACTTGAACTAGGCGCTGACGATTATATAATGAAACCATTTGATTCTAAAGAAATGGTTGCAAGGGTTAAAGCGGTATTAAGACGTTTTTCACATGAAAAAAGTATTCCACAAACAGATGAACTTCCAAAAGAATGCGTATCTTTTCCAGATTTAATAATTAACCAGACAGATTATTCTGTGACATATCATAACCAGAAAATTGAGATGCCTCCTAAAGAACTAGAGCTTTTATATTTCCTTGCATCACACACTAACCAAGTGTTTACAAGAGAACAAATTTTAGACCACATCTGGAGTTATGACTATATTGGAGATACCCGCACTGTAGATGTCCATATAAAAAGACTGCGTGAAAAATTTAAAAACCATCCTGAATGGGAGATAAAAACTGTTTGGGGTATTGGCTATAAATTTGATTATCATGGAAAATAGAATTAACTGATGAAGATTTCACTCAGAAAAAGATTTTTTTTATCATATGTATTTTTCGTAATAACAATTTTTGTTCTCTTAAATACATATGGACAATCACGCATATATAAAAAACTTATAATGGACACAGAAACGTCACTATACAATGAAGCTGTCATTATCTCAAGAGAATATCTTACTGGTGGAAGTTTTTTAAGTACATCAAGTACATCTTTTCCTGTACTTAGACGGCATTTTTCAGTACTGCACGAATCCACAGGCATACAAATTCTTCTGGTAAAGCCAGACAGTGAGATATTAGTAGATTCTAACACTACAGGCAGTTATGAGGGAGAACGTCTAAATAATTATGATAAGTTATTTCTTTCAAATCGAACAGTGACAGAAACAGATATAAATAATATGCTTAAAGAAAAATGCATGGCAGTTATTTACCCTGTAACTATGTCTATGGAAACAATAGCTTATGTTGTGCTTTTAAAGCCACTCGCTCCGATAAAAGCCAATGCATTACAATATCTAGACACAATGATACTGTGCTTTATTATACTTGCATCTCTGCTTATATTTGTAATTGTTTACTTGTATATTCAAACTGCCATACCTATAAATGTAATGACAAGGGCTGCTAAAAAATATGCTGCTGGACAGTTTGATTACCCTATGGCAGATTTTCCCGGCAAAGACCAGTCAGAACTTGCAAGCGCAATCAGATATATGGCAGACAAAATGTCTGATATGGACGATTACCAAAGTAAATTTATAGCCAATGTATCACATGATTTTCGCTCACCACTGACGTCTATAAAAGGCTATACAGAGGCAATGCTTGATGGTACAATTCCACCCGAAATGCAAAAAAAGTATCTGGATATAATACTTTTTGAAACAGAGCGTCTTACAAAACTTACCACAAGTCTTCTTACACTTAACCAATTTGAAACTGGCAAATCACCTATGGATATGACTGTATTTGATTTAAATTATGAGATAAAACGGTGTTCAGCAGCTTTTGAACAAAGATGCACTGAAAAACAGATATCACTAGAACTTACATTTGACAGAAAAGAACTTATGGTATGGGCTGATACCAGCAAAATAGAGTTAGTTATACAAAATCTTCTTGACAATGCAGTTAAATTTAGTCACCACAATTCAGTTATAGAAATACACACCACTGAAAAAAACAAAAAAATTTTTGTATCTGTCAAAGACCATGGCATAGGTATACCAAAAGACAGCATAAATAAAGTGTGGGACAGGTTTTATAAAACAGATAACTCCCGTGGCAAAGATAAAAAAGGAACAGGTCTGGGACTTTCAATTACAAAAGAAATAATAGAAGCACATGGAGAAAATATCAATGTAATAAGTACAGAAGGGGCTGGCACAGAATTTATCTTTTCGCTGCCAGCCGCACCATAAAAAGCTGGCGTCCGGGACTACGCCAGCTTTTTATCAGCTTAATACAGGATTATCAAAAATTGTCTTAATCCTCTTAAATAAGACTTCCTGTAATATTGGTATCATAACTATTTCAACCATAAACATCAAGCACGCCTGTGGCAGTCTCACCTGTAATATCCCCATATAAGGGCTTCCGTATAAAAGCGAAATCCAATACCCATTAAGCAACATACTAAATATAAAATTATTTATGGCAGCGGCGCATATTACCCTTGTAAACGTAACTTTTTTATGGAAAAATATTCCCCACACAACACCTGTAATAAGTGCTGTAAGTGTAAGTCCTGGAAAGTAAGGTCCTGTTGGAAATATTATAGTTCCAAGGAAATCAGCTAAAGCTCCTACTATTCCAGCTTCTGCAGAGCCTAGTAAGATGGCAGTTATCACAAGCGGCAAAAATCCAAAACTAATTTTTAAATTCCATGTTTGAATTGAAAGAAATCTTGAAAATGTTATTTGAAGTGCTATCATGAGTCCCATCAATACAATACTTCTAATTGAAATTTTCTTTTTTCGTGCTAGTACACAAAAAATAACAAGAATTACTACTGATACAAGTATGTACCTTGAAATATCACTTGCAAATATAGTTTTAATTAATTCTAACATACTCCATGTCCTTTCTTAAGTCAATGGAACAGAAGAAGAAAGAAAATAAGCACTCAAAGTAGTCCATCCCGGAAATGAGTGCTTATATCAATCGTTTCTTACAGCGGATGCGGAGCCACACCGCAAGACTAAGCTTTTCGTCCAAAGGCAACTTCCCATCCTTTGGCACTTAACGCATGGCATCCTACTCTGTTCATTTATATTATTTAATTTTGCGATGTCTTTTTTACTGTTTCCAGCTTAAACGATGCAGCTTGCCTTTAAGCTGCATACCAGCAAAGGCATTTTGCCTCAATGCTTCATATAATACAATAGCAACAGAATTTGACAAATTTAAAGAACGAATATTTCTGTTCATTGGTATTCTTATGGCAGTTTCCTGTGAATTTACAAGTATTTCTTCTGGTATACCAGCGCTTTCTTTACCAAACATTATATAGCACCCAGATTCATAGTTTACATCTGTATAGTCTTTTTTTGCCTTAGTAGTTGCCATATACATTTTTTCTGCTGCCGCAGGATTTTTTATAAGAAAATCACTATAACAGTCGTAAATTTCTACATCTAAATCATTCCAATAGTCAAGCCCTGCTCGTTTTATCATTTTGTCATTTACTCTAAACCCCATAGGTTCTATAAGATGGAGCTTTGCACCCGCTGCGCAGCATGTACGCCCTATATTGCCAGTGTTTGCAGGCATTTCAGGTTCAAGAAGTACAATATTTATCATTTATTTCCTATGCCTCTCAATAAAATGTTTCATACGCTCCAATGCATTCTTCAAATCTTCTATTGAATACGCATAAGATATTCTCAAAAAGCCTTCACCACAATTTCCAAATGCTGTACCAGGTACTACCGCAAGCTTTTCTTCATTAAGAAGAGTTTGGGCAAAATCTTCTGATGACATACCAAATTCTTTAATACTTGGAAATACATAGAAAGCGCCAAACGGCTCAAAGCATTTAAAACCCATATCACGAAGTGCTTTTATAAGGAATTTCCTGCGCCTGTCATAGGCATTTCTCATGTTTTTTACATCTTCATCCCCATTGCGAAGTGCATCAACTGCTGCATACTGACTTGTTGTTGGAGCACACATTATAGCAAATTGGTGTATTTTAAGCATCTGGTCTATTATAAGCTTAGGTCCACATGCATATCCAAGCCGCCACCCAGTCATTGCATATGACTTTGAGAAACCATTTATAACAATAGTCCTTTCTCTCATATTTGGAAATGACGCAATAGATACATGGTTAGTGCCGTATGTAAGCTCTGAATATATTTCATCTGATATTACAAATAAGTCATGCTCTAATACAAACTCTGCAATCTCTGTTAAATCCTCTTTTGTCATAATAGCACCTGTAGGATTATTAGGAAATGGCATAACAAGAATCTTTGTTTTGTCTGTAACAACTGATTCTAGCTGTTCCCTTTTAAGCTTAAATTCATTCTCTTCTTTAAGCTCTACAATTACAGGCACACCATCAGCAAGAATTACACAAGGCTCATAAGAAACATAGCATGGCTGTGGGATTATAACCTCATCACCACTGTCAAGCATTGCTCTAAGTGCTCCATCTATAGCCTCGCTCCCACCTACTGTCACATATATTTCGCCATTAGGGTTGTATAAAAGCTCAAAACGTCTTTTCATATATCTTGCTATCTCTTCTTTAAGCTCTTTAAGACCAGCATTTGAAGTATAAAAAGTCCTCCCTTTTTCAAGAGAATATATACCCTCTTCTCTTATATGCCATGGAGTGTCAAAGTCAGGTTCACCAACGCCAAGGGATATCGCATCTTTCATCTCACTTACTATATCAAAAAACTTTCTTATTCCTGAAGGCTGTATCTGTACTATTTTTTCTGATAATGGGTTTCTCATGGTGTCACAAGCATCCTTTCTTTGTCATCATGTTCTTTTTCCATTATGATTCCATGCTCTTTATATTTTTTCATAACAAAATATGTTGCTGTACTGTTGACATATTCAAGCGTTGAAAGTTTCTCTGATACAAACATTGCAACTTCTTTCATACTTCTGCCCTGTATTATTACAGTAAGGTCAAAATCTCCCGACATAAGGTACACGCTTTCCACTTCTTCAAATTTATAAATGCGTTCTGCTACCTTGTTAAATCCCATATCACGCTGTGGGGTTACGTTTACCTCAATAAGTGCTGTCACCATTTCATTATCTGTATTGTCCCAATTAATAAGTGCAGGATAACCGCAGATAATTTTGTTATCTTCCATTGATTTAATTTCATTCTCTATAGTTTTTTCATCAGTTCCTAACATAGCAGCCAAATCTTCTGAAGAAAATCGACTGTTTTTACCTATTACGTCTAAAATGCCTTTATCTATAACTTCTTTATTCATATATTCTCCCTATTGATAAATTTTATAAAGCTCATCACTAACAGCAGGTCCTAAGTACCTAGTTTCCTCTCCGTTTATAACAACACGGTCATTGCTTTCTGTCGCTCTTCCAATTACTGCCGCAGATATTCCTTTCTTAGCAAGCTTTTCTACAAGCTCATTGCCATGCAGACACCCTATAAGCATACTTCCACTTGAAATAAGCATATATGGGTTTATTCCAAAGACTTCGCATATTTCAACTGTTTCTTGTTTTATAGGTATCTTTCGTAAATCTGCTGTTATTCCTACACCAGAAGCCTCGCCAATCTCCCAGAGTGCACCAAATATGCCACCCTCTGTGACATCATGCATTGCATGGACACCAGCTTCTGCTACAATGAAGGCTTCTGGCATTACAGAAAGATATTTTTTATATGAAGCAGCGGTTTTTATAAGTTCTTCTGGAAGTGTCTTAAGCAGTATATCTGCTTTCTTATCTGCAATAATAGAAGTCCCTTCGATACCAGCCCACTTTGTCATTACAATTTCATCACCTACAGAAAGCCCGCCTGTTGGTATAAATTTATCTTTCTTTACCTTGCCAACACATGTAACATTTATAACTGTCCTCTTTACAACATCAGAAACTTCTGTATGCCCTCCCATTATTTCAATGTCAAGTTCGCCACAAGTTTCTTCTATATCTCGCATAATTTGCTTTAAATCATTTTCTGCGGTATCAGGAGAAAGTATAATGCTTACTAATATGCCTATAGGTTCTGCTCCGCTTGAAGCTATGTCATTGGCATTTATATGCACGGCAAGCCGTCCTATGCCTTTATCTGTACCTGTTATTGGGTCAGTAGAAAAGACAAGTGCATAATCTCCATCTACAGCAAGTGCACAACAGTCTTCTCCAACATTAGGATGAACTAATATCTCTCGTCTGTGGTGGTGTATTTGCTTAAAAACAGACCTCTTTAATATATTTTCAGGAACTTTTCCTATCTCCATGATAATCCTCCAGACTGCGATTTATAAATTTTCTTCTATAAATTCATCATCGCTTTTTTTAGGTTTCTTTGTCTGCTCTGGCTCTTCTTCTGTTTCCTCTGGCTCTTTAGAAGCTTCTGGTTTAGGGGTTTCGGGAGCAGGTGTACTTACAGGAGTTTGATTGCCAATAGTCACATGCTGTGGTTCAGCATTATATGTGCTTGTATTAACTTGTTTTCTCTCTGTTTCTTTATCATCTATATATACAACTTTCCAAAGCAAAGCTTTATAACCTGTATGCGCAGACTGTGTAACAGACCTATAATATGATGGAAGGCTTTTATCTTCTGTAACAATATCTGCCCCTGGAGTTATAGTTTCAAGAATTTCAGAAACAAACTCTATCTTGCGATTTTTAGGTCTTGTTTCTTCACCGTATATTTTAAAACTCAACATACCACCTGACGCATCAGCCCATATATAAACAGGCGCTTGTGTGTTATTCTTAAACTTAAAGTCTTTATAGTCCCCTGAGATTGCAGCATCTCTTGAAACATCTACATAAGCTACAACCATGGAATGTGGTGAGCGCTCAGTTACTTTAAGCTCTGCGTTAAGTACAGCATTATAAAGTGTTGTAGATACTTGACACACACCACCACCAATACCATCAACTACTTTTCCACTTGAATATTCAGGTGCAGATTGATATCCATTTTCTTCTGTGCGGTCTTTGATAACTTTTACAGTTGAAAATACATCACCTGGGTAAAGTATTGTGCCATTAATATAACCAGCAGCCGTTTGGATATTATTGGCACGTGAAGCAGTTGAAGATGAGTATGATGTAGAATAAGAGCCTATCAAATCCTTGCATTTGGCTAACATCTTACGTGGATATTTAGGTTCTTTAGTTATTACCGAAGCATCTATCTCAACAGATGTATCTTTTGTATTATTCTCTATAGCACTTATAATTTTATTTATAGTTTCATCTACTTGAAGTTTAAGTCCTATGCGGCTTTTAGTTGTCTTAAACTTTCCATTTTTTTTAAATATCAGCTTTGAATTCTTTGCTTTTACATTAAAAATAGTACACTTTTCTTTGACAAACTTTTCTACAGCACTTTTATCAAGTGTGTAATTCAATGTATACTTTATATCATCATCTGATACAGAAACCATGTTAAATAAGCGTTCAATAAAATTTCCTGTCTTTCCTATCTGGAATGCTTCTGAAATATGGTCATCACCCTCACTTGCAAAACCAAGTTCTTCAAATGTTGTGTCAACTGACTTTTTATTCTTTATAATTATTTTTATAGGACGTTTAAGTAAATCTGAAATATGTTTATCTATAGCTTGGTGTGCTTCTTCTTCTGTCATGCCGCTTACATCAACGCCATCAATTTCAATACCATTGTACATAACGTCATCATTGCCAAAAGCTCCAGCCGAAACGCCTTTTATAACAGCCGCAACTCCAGTAATCAATAAACAGCCAACAATAAAAATACCAGCCAATATTTTATTTTTTATGCCCATAATATAACACCTACACCTTTGCTCTCATTAATCTATATGTATTTTACATTACTTATACCAATGCTGTATTTACATACAGTCCATTTTATCACATATGAACAATTATGCAAGTCAAAGATTTTTAATTAATTTGACTTTTTTTCGTATATTCTGTATAACATTAAGTATAAATGGTTACAATCCAGCTATGCCCATATTTTTACTGTAGTAAAACCTGCATATAATATGCAGGTTGCTTAAAAATTAAAAAACTGAACCAAGTACCATAGGCACTACCATCGCAATAATAACTAAAATGCATATTGCAGCAGCAATTTTACGCTGGTTCTTTTTCTTGAAAAAGTTCATGGCAACTACCTCCAATCTTGTTGGCAACACACCTCCCACATAAATAAATAATGAAAGGATGATAATTAATATGCCTGTTATTCTTATATGCTTTATTGTATTCATATTATGGTTCCGCGTCAAGTCCAAACAGGCGGACAAATTATCTAATAAGTCCAAAGAAGAATTTCTAAAAAGAGAACATGAAGCAAACTTTACTCGCAAAAAAGATATCTCAGGTCTTGATTATATCACAGTCCCAGAAGATGCACTCCCATTTTCAGAGACAGATGACGAAGAGGAAGCAAGATTCCAAAATAATACAAAAACTATTATATCAAGAAAGATGCTAAACCTCTCGGGAATGACCAATACTGATATTAAACTTGAGTATGGACATGCCAATCTTGATATCCTGTCAGAATATGACCAAAACTTTTCAGCATTTTTAACTTCACTTGATAGATGGGGCAATTACCTTTATGAAAAGGGTGATACAAAGCGTTCAATGCAGATACTTGAATATGCTGTTAATAGTGGAAGCGATATTACAAGCACTTTTATAACACTTGCCAAAATCTATCTTAATAATAATGAACCTGAAAAAGTTACTTCACTTATTGACATAGTAGAAAACAGCGACTTTTTTATGAAAGACACTATAGTTTCAAAATTAGTGCGTCTTATACAGGATTTTACATAATACAAACACTTGCAAGCCATTCTCTTTCCTCTTTCTCAAGATAAGGAGATATATTTTCATACACCTTTTTATGGTATGTGTCTAAAAGATTTCGCTCTTTTGCATCCATAAGGTTTATGTCTATAAGCTCCTTATCAAATGGGACAAATGTAAGCGGTTCAAATCCCATAAACTGCCCATATGGTGTTTTTTCACGCTTTACACACAGTATTAGATTTTCCAAGCGTATGCCAAACTTGCCCTCAATATAAACCCCTGGCTCATCTGATGTAACCATTCCCTCCTCAAGTACTGCATTTTCATCAGGGCATGGAAGCAGACGGAATCTGAATGCATTAGGTGCTTCATGTACATTTAACAGATAACCCACACCATGACCAGTCCCATGGTTGTAATCATATCCCATATCCCACAGTGGCTTTCTTGCAATATAGTCAAGAGATACACCAGAGCAGCCATGGAGAAAATGTGCATCACACAAATTCAGATTGCTGC
>DESG01000032.1:11935-14126 GCA_002361175.1 Lachnoclostridium sp. UBA3320
CCTTCAAGGTAGTGACCTCCTGTATCAACAAGCAAAAGATTGTCAGTCTCTATTGTTACATCTGAATCTTTTGTTGCAGAGTAGTGAACTATCGCACCATGTGCACCAAAACCAGCTATTGTATCAAAACTTGGTCCTATATAGTGCTTTGTCATGCTCCTAAGTTCTTCAAGTTTTGCTGCTGCGCTTAACTCTGTTATATTAACCTTGCCAACATTTTGTTTAATCCAGTAAATAAATTTAGTAACCACAACACCATCTTTAATATGCGCCTTTTTAATATTTTCTATCTCTATAGTATTCTTTACAGCCTTCCATAATACAGATGGATTTACAAGGTCAAGCACTTTTACTTTTGATGGAATACTGTTTGCTATAGCATAATTAACAACATTTTTATCAAACATTACCATGTTTTCTGGCAAAAGTTTTTTTACATAATTGTAAATATCACTGTATTCACGAAATATTACGCCCAGCTTTACAAGCGTATTTAAAACTTCTTCGTTAAATGCTTCTCTGTGTGCAAAAAGTATAATATCTTCTACTCCAATAATAAGATATGACAGCACTACAGGATTGCAGTGTATATCACTGCCTCTAATATTTAAAATCCATGCAATATCATCAAGTGATGTTATAATATGATAGTTTGCACCATATTTCTTCATATATTCCCGAACCCTTGTAATCTTATCTTCCCTTGTATTACCAGCATAACAAGTATCAAGCAGCATCACAGGGTTTGCCTTAATAGCTGGTCGGTCTTTCCAAATATCACCAACTAAATCAAGCTCACTATTAATCTTTGCACCTTTAACTAAAAGTCTTTCAGACATTTCTTCTGCCCATGACGTTTGAACTGTCCTGCCATCAAAACCAAGTGTCTGTCCCTTTAAAATTTTATCGGCAATATAATCCTTAATCTTAGGAACGCCCTCCATACCTGATTTATAGAGTGTAATACCAGTTTTTTCAAGCTGTTTTCCTGCCTGAATAAAATATCTGCCATCAGTCCACAGACCTGCTTCTTCCATTGATATAACAACACTTCCCGCTGAGCCATCAAATCCTGATATAAATTCTCTGCACTTGAAAAAATCGCCAACATATTCTGAGTTGTGAAAATCATTAGACGTTATATAATAAATATCTATATTCTCCTCACGCATACGTTTGCGAAGTGCATCAATTTTTTCTGATATTTCCAAAACTATACCCCTTTCTTATCTTTGTTTGCGTAAATTTAAAAGTATATTGCTAAGTTTGGCAAAATCTTTAAGATAAAGCACTTCACCTCTAGTATTTTCTGCAAGCCCCATCTGTTTTATTGCATCTGCTGCTTCTTTTTTGCTTATGCCAAGCCTATCATCATTAGAAAGTGCATTTTGTAAAGTCTTTCTGCGTTGATTAAATGAAGCATGTATAACACTGAACATAAATTTTTCATCATCTACTTTTACAGGTGGCGTGCTGTGGCATGTAAGTTTTATAACTGCTGAACCTACGCTGGGACGTGGTATAAAGCAGTTCGCTGGCACATTTGCTGCAATTACAGCATTAGCATAATACTGAATAGCAAGCGACAATGCACCATAGTCTTTTGTTCCAGGGACTGCCTGCATTCTCTGTGCAACTTCTTTTTGCACCATTACTGTAACACTTTCAAGCGGCACATGGCTTTCAAAAAGCCCCATAATAATAGGCGTTGTAATATAATATGGAAGATTTGCCACAACCTTTATAGGTGTATTTTGGTTATACTCTTTTACAATTCTGTTAATATCAAGTTTAAGTATATCTTTATTAACTATTGTAACATTGTCATATGCTGAAAGCGTGTCCGAAAGAACTGGTATAAGACTACTGTCAATTTCAACCGCCAAAACCTCCCTTGCACTTTCGCAAAGGTACTGTGTCATAGTTCCTATTCCTGGTCCTATCTCTAAGACAAAATCATTCTTTGTAACACCAGAAGCACTTATTATTTTCTCCAAAACATGCGTATCTATAAGAAAATTTTGCCCAAATCTCTTCTGGAACTTAATGTTATATTTTTTAATAATTTCTATAGTGTTGCGTGGTATTCCAAGTGCCGCCATTTTTACCTCCTTATGCATATGCAAACATAGCAATAGACTTAAATATTAATACTAGTATAGCACTGTACTTCAATTAGTCTTTTGGAAAT
>DESG01000091.1 GCA_002361175.1 Lachnoclostridium sp. UBA3320
TGGAAAAAAGTTGTAAAGTGGTGCATATAATAGTCAAGTTCTTTGTTCGGCTTTTCTATACAGACTGGACCTACCACAATTTTTCCAGTGGAGTTATCTATTCTATTTTCTGTAGAAAAAACAGCATAAAATATACAGCCACGCTCATGAAATATAATCGGATAATCCTTAACCTCTTTACGGGCTATTTTTTCCCGAAATACAATATCCGTAAGTACAGGGTCTAGCTCATCTGCCCTGTCCCCATAATGCTTTACTATCACGCCATCATCGCTTATACAGCAAATATAACAATGCAGCACCCTTATCATCTGGTTACATATATAATCTATGTTCATATTTGTCCTGCCTTTTCTTTCTCTTGTTAAATTTTTGTTTATGTGAAAGTTGAGGAACAAAACATACTCTAACATACAAAAATAATTTATGCAACTGGTCTGTTTTCTTTATCATATTGCAATATAATCTCTTGTTTTATAAGCCTGATTAGGACATTTCTGTTTTAAACCAAACTAGAAATGGATGTTTTATAAAATGTTTCTATGGCTTGTATAAAGAACTGTGCCATACCGTCACCATATTTATCATCTATATTTGCTCTGACTTGTTCATTGCTATAAGTCTGCGCAAGAGAAAGCATCATTTCTTTTTCATCTTTTATTTGGCAAAGTTGTTTCATAACAAAAGCATATTCTCCAATTATCTCCTTTACTTCAAAAGAATCTGTAGAATATTCCCGTTTGCTGGCTAATTTTTCTAAAATGGCATCAATGCGTTTCTGATAACTTTTCGCAACTTCTTTACTGATTGGATTTTTTACAGTAACAAGATATTCATCTTTGCCACCAAACCATTCTACCATTTTTTGATAGCGTTTCTGCATATCTTCACTAGAAATAGCCTTAATATAGTGTTCCTGCCACTGTTTTAGTCCACCAAATTCATCTATAGCTATTTTTTTAATTTCTTCTGGCATATTGTATATCATTGCCTGAAACATTTCCTCCATCTCTGTCTTATTAAAAATTGCAAAATCCATTTTATTGTCTCCTTTCAAAATATTATCAATACTGGCAACTAAATGCTCCATACGTTCAATTTTTGCTGTAAGCATTTTCCGTTGCATTCGCAATATATGATTTCTGTCAAGAGCAGGATTTTCCATAACTGCTTTGATTTCTTTCAAGGGAATATCAAATTCACGAAAGAACAATATTTGCTGTAGCTGTTCTAAAGCTTTATCGTCATAAAGCCGGTATCCAGCATCACTCTTATCTGTTGGTTTTAATAGACCAATTTCATCATAATAGTGAAGCGTGCGTACGCTGATACCTGTAATATTTGAAATCTCCTTTACTGTCTTCATTGGATAATCCCTCCTGTTCTTGATAATGTCATCATAAACTATAACGCTCCGTTAAAGTCAATAGCCTTTTTAAGAAAAATTATACAAATTAATTAAGAGAGATATTTCAGATTATATGGTATTGTTTTATCTATGCAAAAGGCATATACTAAAAACAGCAGAAGGAAAGGAGTACAACGTAAATTTTTATGGAAAACACAGGCATTAACCCCATTGTAATACAACAAATCCGTACTCTGGCACAAAAATATAATATAAAAAAAGTGATTTTATTCGGCTCAAGAGCACGTGGAGACTATAAGCGTACCAGCGATATTGACCTTGCCGCCAGTGGAGGGGATTTTAACAGATTTGCATTAGATGTAGATGAAGAGACATCTACTCTACTTAAATATGATATTGTAAATCTTGATATGGCTATACAGAAAGAATTAATACTTTCGATTGAAAAGGAGGGAAAAACTCTTTATGAAAAAATATGAAAATTTCTGTGCTGCATTAAATAACTTAAAAGATATTTACAAGTATAGTGAACCGTACAATAATGTAATAATAACAGGTCTGGTCGGACTATATAGTATATGTTTTGAACAGTCATGGAAATTAATGAAAGAAATTCTGGAGAACCATGGTTATGAAAGTGCTGCAACAGGCTCACCTAAGTTTATTATAAAAACAGCATACCAAGCATCAATGATTTTTGATGAAAGTATATGGTTAGCAGCTCTACAGGCAAGAAATAATGTAAGCCATTCTTATAACAGTGAAATTGCATTAGATATTGTCAGGCAAACGAAAGAACAGTTCTACAACTTATTTTGTGAATTAAAGAAAAATATTGATGAAAACTGGCTTTAGAAGCAGCAGATATATGACACATATATATATATATGCCTTATTAAAAATCTCCAGTTATGAAAAAATATGAAAATTTTTGTGTTGTATTAATTGCTTCAAAAAGAAAGGGATTATATGAAAGAATTGATAGAATTAAACCAGATAGAACGCCAGTTAATCTTATATGAGATATTCACATTATTTCCTTATCAAATTGATGAAGTAATAACATATGGAGATATACGGTTTATACTGGGAAAGCTTGAAAAGAGAACACTGCAAAGAGATATAAGAGATTTAACTGATGCTGGACTGCTTTGTGTAAAATATTTAAGGAGAGAAAAGGGATATATGTGGACTGGTCATCCAACAGGAAAAATTGTTCCTAACTATAAATGAGCAAATCTGAAAAACACACAAAAGTATTTTGGTTTATCCAAAGTGAAACATAAAATTCAATGGGTAAAACCAACATTTTTTGTTCATAGTGTATATTTGAAATGCATTAATTTGTATAATATTTACAAATTTTCAAAATGTATTTTGGTACTTATCTTAAATTTGCTCATTTATAGTATTTAATATAGAACAGATGCATCAATATTTAACAGAATTTTTTATAAAAAATAATTCGCCTGTTATAGAAATAATGTGCTATTCTACTTCAAAACTTATCTAGCACGCAGGTAGAAAACATAAAAGTTTTAAATAAGTACGTTTGTTATATTTAGAAAATTCACGGTGCTTTTTATGGCAATATTGGTGTATTATATTGTAATCAATGTATTATAAGCTTTAATTCTGCGGCATTACTACATTAATATATTTTTTATGATAGTGTAACTTTATTTGGATAATCTTTGTAAAAGCTTGTCGTTGTAAGAACTTTGAAATTGCCATACCAATACCAAGTTCATATATTACATCGTATTTAAAAAATAGGACAATATATATAAGTTGTCATATACCCAAGTAAAGTTACACTATCATTTTTTATTGGTAAATGAACTTATCTGTATTTTTATAGTATAATCTATTTAAACAAAATAAAACATAAATAATTTAATAATGCTTAAGGGAGGGAAAGATATTTATGAAATGTCCATTTTGTAATAATGAAATGAGCCAAGGATATCTACAAAGCGGACAGATTATTCTTTGGACAAATAAACCACACAAAATATCACTAAAACCAAAAAATAATAGTAAGGATTTTATCATCGCTGAAAATTGTTTAGGAGGAGCAAATGTCAATGGTATGATTTGTCAAAAATGCAGAAAGATTGTTATAGATTATTAAGTGAAATATGCCTTCAAAGGTAGAAAACTTAAACATAGTACATTATGTTGAAATTTTTTACTTTTGAAGGCATATATAAACAAAATTATTAAGTTATTTCATTATAGCTTCTTAGTAACTATATAAATATCCTATATGATTAGCATACCAGTTTCCATATTTACCACTACAAGGATTTTTAAGATTCTTATAAGTGAAATTGTCTGAAGATGAGTTATATTTTGCAGTTGGAGAATACAAAGAGTAAACCTTTGTTAAATAATTATTTGCAGTCATAAAGCTTACTTGCATCATATTTGAATAACTCATTTTATCTATTACTGTCTTCATATTTGACCTATCTAATGAATTAACAATATCCCATCCAAGAGAAACAACTGCACTTATGACAGCTGAGGGAATAGTCATATTAGATATTCCTAATTTATTACAAATTAATGTAGAAGCAACTGCTGTAGTAGCAGCATTTTTTAAACTAGTAAAAAAATTGTAATCAGAACCAGCGGCATAAAGAGTTATAGCATACTTATAAGTAAGATAATCAACTTCAAGTGTATAAGTGCCAGAAAGTGCTTCTGCTAATGTAAGTGGAGAATTTCCAGTATCTCTAACCCATGCAACGCCTTTATTTCCAGTGTAAGAACTTAAGCTACTCGTTGTAGAGCTAGCACGTGCAAATGTTCGAAATTTCTGAAATGTTGATACTGCTTTTAGGGCAGATATTTTATCCTCTATACTATAATAATCAGCAGATATTAAAAATGCCTTTTCAAAATAGATATTAACTTCATCAGCGGAAAGATTTTCAATGTCCGAAAATTCCATCTCACTAAGTTCAGAAACATAGGAAGCTGTGATTTGATTAGAATCAATGTGTACTGTTTCATTTGCAAGTGCAATCAAATTTGAATTTAAAGTTATTACTCCTATTAGTATAAAACAAATGAATCTTTTAAAGTATTGTTGCATCATAAATAATACCTCTCTTTCTTAGTAGATTAATAAATTATATTTGTTTAATTTAC
>DESG01000163.1 GCA_002361175.1 Lachnoclostridium sp. UBA3320
TAATTCTTAAGTTGATGACATTGCTATAGCTGGAGAACCAGATTATCCAGATGATATTGCATACGGAACTTGGACAAATGTTCCTGCTGGCTATCTTTCATCAAGTATATCCGATATGGGCAGATATTTGCAGATGTATTTAAACGATGGAGAAAATATAATAAGTAAAGAGAGCATTAATAGCATGTTTTTTGATAATGTGTCTGTTAATGATGGTTCCTATTATTACGGCATGGGATGGCTCTATTCAACCCAAATGTATAATCAGCCGATGTTATGGCATGCTGGATTAGTAGAAAACTATACTTCCAATATGTTTATTCTTAAAGAAGAAGGTATTGGTGTAGTTGTTCTTGTTAATATGAATGATTATCTCGTATGTAATAATCTTATTAACAATATTGTAAATCCACTCATAGATAAAGAAAGACAAAATCAACCTAATTTATATGTCATATTACATCTGGTAATTGATGCAATATGCTTTTTGCTTTGTTTCATAAGTATTTATTCTATAGCTACAATTGGACAATGGAATAAAAAAGAAAGCATAAACTATATTATTGACGGTTTGCGTCATATATTACTTCCTATATTTTTGTTATGTATTCCATTAATCACAGACACACCTATTAGGGTATTGTGGTTATTTGTAAAAGACTTGTGCCTATTACTATATCTAAATGCAGGAATTTTGATTATCGTAGGAGTCTATAAGATAGTATTCTTATTGAGAAAATTATATAATAAAAATCACTGCTTGGAGTCATAAATAATGAATTAACGTATTTAATAAATTTGATACTTTTCCTACAAAAATGGATTTACAGATTTTACTCTTTTGTTTGAAAGGTCGGTGTGAATTGAAAAATTATAAGTTTTGTTTTGATATATGGGGACTTGTGCTTTTCCTAATAATTATGATACCCAATTTCATATGGTTTGCGGTTCCTGCACCAAATGATATTCTGCGGGCAGATTCCATTACGCCCACAGTTGATGCAATCGGGAGCTTATGCCAGATATTTTTTATAATTGTTCTTTGTATTATACAGAGGAAAAGCACACCTAAAATACAAGTAAATTCACTTATCATCATGGTTATAGCATCAGTTCTTTTGTATTTTACTGGTTGGATATTCTATTATGTCGGAATAACTAATCCGTTAATTATTTTACTATTGACAATACCACCTTGTGTCGCATTCATTTTCTTTGCAATAGATAGAAAAAATATTATCGCTTTGATGCCTGCTATTGTTTTCACTATTTGTCATATAACATATGCAATAATTAATTTCATCATTTAAAATTCTAACTGCCACTAAAAACTGCAAGCATTTTGCAAGCACTTAAAACGGGAAGCCTTGATTTATAAGGCTTCCCGCTATTTTTTCATCACTCGAACTCGGCGTGTTCTTTGTTTTTCTTAACTATATTTATTTAAGTTTTATACAAATACACGCCTGTTTTTACTTCAATTACATCATTTATTATGGCTTGCTGATTTTCTGTTGCCAAAACGTTGCCACTCTTCTTTTAATATTCTAGTTATTACACCAGACTTCTTAATTCATTCTCAAAAATCAAGAAATATTTTCAATATCCTTTTCAATATCCCTTATTTCTCGTTTCATTATTTTTCGAAACTGAATTTCTATAAAACGTTGATCTTTATCTGATAAATCCATTTGATATATATCTGACAAAATCTTTTTCTTATCCTCCAGTTTCAAACTATCTAAATTAGGAATATATTTTGTTTCATGCAACGCCATACGAATTTCTGCAAATGTCCTTACAAATTTTTTTATCTTTATTTTATCTTTTAATTTATACCGATTAATCAATTTTTTTACAACATCATCCAAATGAAAAAGCAAGCTCATATCTGTAATTTGAGAATAAAAAAACAACCAACCATACTTATGTTTTTCAATAATAAAACCTGTAATTTTCAAATTT
The DNA here is from genome assembly GCA_002361175.1 of Lachnoclostridium sp. UBA3320. GTDB lineage: Bacteria > Bacillota > Clostridia > Lachnospirales > Lachnospiraceae > Butyribacter. Next base: position 1,966 of record DESG01000163.1, read on the forward strand.
AGCTTCCATTGCAAATAATCAATATTGTTATTTTTTATCGTTCTAAACAAATCCTCTATAGATTGCTCAATTTTTAATATACTGCTTCTCCTTACAGTTACTTTATTAGCACTAATAACATAACCTAAATATTCAAATGATTCTGTTATTAACCCCTCATCCTTCTTCTCATTCAATTCTAAACCAAGTTCATTTATATCTTCACTAATTTCTTTCTTTATATCTAAAAATTTATCTTCATTCACCAAAATCAAAATATCATCAACATATCTGTAATATGATATATAATCAATTTTTCTGTACTTTCTATCAATGTTATGCATATATATATTGGCTAACGTATTTGAAATCGGCAGTCCTTCTGGAACCCCTATTGTTCTTTCACTCTTTTCCACTTTCTCTTTTATAGGATATGTTAGGGCTTCTGTTCTAATCGAATTCCAAATCAAAGAAATAATATCTGGTTTATGTATTCTTTTTTTTATTATTTTAATTAACTTATCTTGATTTATTGATCCGTAAAAAGACTTTACATCCAACTTTAAAAAATACTCATACAATGAAATTTTATTTGTAATATCATCTATTATAAGCTGTGGCATCATTGTCTTGCATTCATCTCCATACACTCCTACCAACAATTCATTCAATACTGATGCTGTTAACTTATCCCTCAATGTTGGTACACAAATTGCTCGCGGTGGTTTTACAGGACCTTTTGTGAATAATAGCTGCTTATATCTTGTAAAATGATAAGATCCATTCATAACTTTTCGAATAATAATTTCAACATTTTCATCCAAATCCTCTTCAAACTTTTTGGGTGACACCTTATCCAACCCTACCGATGGTTTATCTTTTATCTTTTCCTCATAATGCTCCATAAGATGTTTTTTGGCAAACAATTTTTTCCATAAGTATGACGCCTGCATCTATAATACCTCACATATTACATACAAAACTACCGGTAAAATTATGACACCTGCCTTCAGCAGCAATCTCCAACACACATTCCAATAATATATAACCCTAACATTTTTCCATCTATTTTCTCGATATTCACCTGAACTTCCATGAACTGTCGTATAATAATCAAATGATATATGATTACTACTTGATTCTAACAAATCACAATATTTCGTATATATTTTCTTAATTGACTCTACATCATCGTCACAAATACTCTTTAAATCAAATTCTAGTTTCTGCAACTCAGTATAGTTCTTTCTATATTCTCTAGCATGCTCTAAATATCTTTGTCCATTTAAATATAAAATAACAACAAGCAGTGATATTGTCATAAAAACTGTCATTAAACTTAATTTTTCATCCTTATTTACTAATGCCAATATAGAGAATATGATTGTAAGACATGAGTAATAAATATTAATAGCTTGAAAGAAGGATTCTTTATTTATCAATCTCTTTTCAGCATTAACCCTTGAAATCTGGGTTGTCCATATTTGATCTGGTAAAGTTTTATATTTATCCATATTTTATTCCCCTTTGCATGTGTATTAGGGTCTCTATATACTATGTGCAAAACCTTCATTCGAAAGCCTATAAAATCTTTTCAGATTGTTAATTACGTTATCTCCATATTGGAAATCATAACTTACGTTATAGACCCTAATACATTTATATCTTATCATATTCCTATAACATTCTCAACCCTTTATAATCATCCACCATCACTCCAAAAAATAATGAGAAGTGAAAAGTTAAATTCCATTACTATGGGGTAAGTGGAACTTAGCTTTACATAGCAAATTCCACTTTGATTAGTATACCCGTCTTTGGGATTTAACACCAT
>DESG01000082.1 GCA_002361175.1 Lachnoclostridium sp. UBA3320
TAAAAAACTTGTAAAGTGGTGTTAATTTTAAAACTTATTCCTGCAATACCATTATTCTAGGTAGTATTATTGTCTGGATTTTAAGCTGTAGCCAGAAATTTTCCACTTTCATGGCAGAATACAAAAATACTATATTAATACTGTTTGTAATTTTTTATTTAGGTTTATTATGTTATTTATATATTAAGAAAAAAGATACTAGGACAATACTTGGTTTTATTCTTTTTGGAGGTTTTTTAATACGTGCATACTATATTCTTGCGGCACCATATAACATTACCAAGCATGACACTGGGAATTTTATAGGATTTGATACAAATGAAACAGGAGATGGACATTTTGGATATATAGAATATTTGCTTAAAAATCACCATTTGCCAGATTTCGATCCAAGGATGCGTTGGAGTTTTTATCAACCTCCAGGATTTTATATTCTTTCTGCTATTATATTAGGAATTACAAGATTATTTAATGTAGAAATGCCATTATGTTATGAGAGCATACAGGTCGTAACACTACTGTTTTCATGTCTGACGGTTTGGACATGTTTTCGCATTTTAGAAGAATTTGATATTCCAGATAAATGGATGCTAATATTAGTCGCTTTAATATCTGTACACCCATTTTATTCTATAATGTCTGTTACTCTAACTAATGACTGTATGGCAATGTATTTTATGGCACTTGCTATCTGGTATACAATACGGTGGTATAAGTCACCAGAGCTAAAAAATATTTTGGTTATTGCTGTTGCGGTGGGAATAGCAATGTTTACTAAAATAAATTCAGCAGTTATTGCATTTGGTATTGGTTTTATATTCTTATATGTTTTATGGAAAAATTTCAAAAAATGGAAACAATTTGTAGTTCAGTTTGTACTATTTTTGACTGTCTGTGCACCAATAGGACTATTTTATCCTATTAGAAATTTTATAAAATTTGATATGCCTTTTATATGGATACAACATATGACTGAAACAGACCCACAATATATACAATATTCTACAATATTTTCACGTTTGGGTATACCTTCATTTAAACAAATGTCATATGCATTTATATCTTATGATACGACATTAGAACAAAATGTCTGGATACAAGCATTGCGTACTGCACTTTTTGATGAACTTATGCCAGATATTGGCAGCAGTCTCTTTGGTTCAAGTGCTTTGGTTCTGTTATGGATAAGTATTGTGATTGCGGCTTTGATGAATATCGCATTTATATGGAATATATATAAAAATTCTGAAATGCAGCTTGAGATACGGATTTTTTTTATAATAGAATATTTGTCAATGCTTATAAGTTATGCAAAATTTTGTTTAGATGAGCCATATATATGTACAATGAATTATAGATATATCCCCATTAGTATGCTTTTTCCAGTAATTGGGACAGCAGTTTGGTTAAAGTGTCATACAGATGAAAAAATAAGCGATTCTGACAAGCGTTTTAAGAATATATTATTGTATAGTAGTTTTTGTTTTATAATTATGGCAATTGTTATTAATCTAGATTTGATTTCATGGTCAGGAACATTATTATAATTTTATTAGCAAAAAATGTCTGTTACTATTCACGGGTAGGGGAACCGCTGATAGCAACGGTTCCGGGCGATATTTAGGGTTTTGAATCGCAAAAATATCCCCTAATTTCTATATTTCGGGTTCACAGAATGCTGAATTTATGGGCATTCCCACCCCGTAAAAAGTAACAAATGTCTAAGAAATTTTTGTTAAATTGTAATAAAACTATTGCAAAAATGAATTAAATGAGTTACAATTAGGACAGTTGAAAAAGGCAGCGATGTGTATCGTGTATGTCAGGATAGGAGGGGGATATGCGTAAAAAATCCCATATTTCATTAGCCTGGTATTTGATGAACAGTGAGGGAATGGAGATACTAGGAAATCATAAAGGTTCATTCTATATAGGTAGTATATTACCAGACTGCGTTCCATCATTTCTTGTTAGGAAGCATACTTTTGAGGATTCCTTTGATTTTCTTAAGAAAGAATTCGGAAAATTGGTTTCACATTTTGATGTGGCAAAGGGAGCGGATTGTTACTTTTGCAGGCATCTGGGAGTGATAGTACATTATATAGCCGATTATTTTACCTTTCCACATAATGCTAATTACCCTGGGAAACTGAAAGACCATTGTGCTTATGAAGAAGAATTAAAATATGCAATTCGTTCTTATGTCCATAGCCCAGAGGCAGTAAGAAAGCGTTTAGCAGATAAGGTTTATTCCCCAAGTGCAATATTGACATTTGTTCAAAATATGCATGAAATTTATATCAGAATGCAAAGTGCCGTGAATCGTGATTGTGAATATATTGTAGAACTTTGTCATACTGTTGTCGATGCAATACTTTTATTATTTGAAGAACAAACCAGAGAAGCACATTTATCAGTACTGGCATAAAGATTTATGGAAGACGGAAAGTTTTATGAGGACGGCACCGTACATCGTGTATAGAGTGGCTGCTTGTTACGAATAACAATAAGTAACAGGCAGCTTTTATAATTATTTTGAAAAGTTTCAAATTCTTGTCACATTTTCTGTCTTGACTTATTGCTGAATTTTAGTAGAATAGAAAATAGCGTTTTATATACATTACACTGTGGAGGAGCAAAAAATGAATTCAGCAAAAAAATTAATTAACCAACAAGACAAGTCTGAAAGCAATTTAAATAAGGCAGGTGTACCTGCTGCAAATAACAGAGTATTAGGTGATGGAGGCGGTGGATCAAGTAAAAAGCCATTTATTTTAGGTACAATATGTGTCGTAATTGTACTTGTACTTTGTGTGGGTGTTGGTGTGCAGCAGTTAAAACCACGGAGAGTATTGACTGTTAATAATACAAAGATGACTATGGATGACATGATGTATCCTATATATGAGAGGGAAAGCCAGTATCTTCCTTTGGACGAAACATATCAGTATATGATGGGACAGTCTGTATGGGATGTTGCTTATCAGGGAGAAGATTCTTCTATTGATGCAGGCACTTCTAATTCAGAGGGACTTAAACTGGAAATTATAAATAAAGAGACAGAGTATGAAATTTTGTATCAAGAGGCAAAGAATGCTCAGTATGATATTACAGATGAAGAGAAAAGCGAGGCAGCAAAGCAGGCAGATGATGCATTAAAAGGGCTTACAGCAACTCAAAAATTAAAGCTTGATATATCAAAGAGCAAACTTTCTAATAGGTTTGAAAAGAGGATTCTTGCAGATAGGTATAAAGCAGACCAACAGGAAATACTGAATAAAGATGTTGATGAAGCGAGTGCCATTGCAGATATTTCTAAAGAAGACAACCGTCAGTATGATATTGAATACTATTATGCACCATTGACATCTACAGATGACGATGGCAATTCATCTGAATTGTCGGACGATGACAAGAAAGCTCTTGCAGAAGAGATAAAAGCTCTTGCAAAGAAAGCTGCAAAGGCAGAGGATTTTTCAAAGCTTATTGAAAATGAAGAAGAATCAGATATAAAATATGATACAGGCAATTTTACTGAAAAATCTGGCTGGTCATATGTTTCTGATAAGAATTTAAAGAGAATTAAAGCTTTAAAAAATGGCACAATTTCTAATGTGTTTATAGATGATTCTGCTGGATATTATGTATTTGTCAAAATGATAGATAATAATTCTACAGAGGCTTATGATAAAGAATGTGACGCTGCAATTAGTGCTGCACAGCAAGAAAAATACGAAGAATGGTATAATAACCTCAAAGAAAGTTATAGTACTGAGGTTAATAATGAGATATGGGATTCTGTAACTATTGGTGCTGTTACAACAGGTATAGTTACAGCAGAGGATTTGCAAAAAATGAGTGAAGACGCCTCATCAGGTGCTTCAGAGTAAAGAGGATATACTATGGGAAGTGTTAGAAGAATTTATGTTGAGAAAAAAACACCATATGCTGTGCGTGCTAAAGAGCTGAAAGAAGAAATAAGGCGTTATCTTGGCATTAATGGGCTTTGTAATGTGCGCATACTTATTCGTTATGATGTTGAAAATTTAAGTGAAGAAATATATAATAAAGCACTTGTTACTGTATTTTCAGAGCCTCCGGTAGATGATTATTACGAAGAGAAGTTTACTTGTAAGGACAATAGCCTTGTATTTTCTGTAGAATACCTTCCAGGACAATTTGACCAGAGGGCTGATTCTGCGGAGCAATGCGTTAAGTTGTTAGATGAAAAAGAGAATCCTGTTATACGTTCAGCTGTTACTTATATATTTGAGGGAGAGATTACAGATAAAGAAGCAGAGCGAATAAAAGAATATTGTATTAATCCTGTTGATTCACGTGAAACAGATGATAAAAAGCCAGAGACTTTAGTGCAGCAGTTTGATAAGCCTGCTAATGTGGCAGTTTTTGAAGGATTTAAAGATATGCCAGAGGATAGGCTTAAAGCTCTTTATGATTCTCTTAACTTGGCAATGACATTTAAAGATTTTCTTTATATACAGAAATATTTTGCTGAAGAGGAGAATAGAAATCCATCTGTCACTGAGATACGTGTACTTGACACATACTGGTCTGACCATTGCCGCCATACAACATTTCTTACAGAGCTTAAAAATGTAGAATTTAAAGATGGCTACTATAAAGAGCCTATTGTTAATGCATATGAAAAATATTTAAATGCCAGATATAATCTTTTTAAAGACAGGTCAGATAAATATGTTTCTCTTATGGATATTGCGCTTATGGGTATGCGCAAGCTTAAAGCTGACGGCAAACTTGATGATATGGAAGAGTCAGATGAGATTAATGCCTGTTCTATAATCGTACCTGTTGAAATTGATGGAAAAACAGAAGAATGGCTTGTATTCTTTAAAAACGAAACACATAACCACCCTACTGAGATTGAGCCTTTTGGCGGTGCAGCAACATGTCTTGGCGGTGCTATACGTGACCCACTTTCAGGTCGTGGCTATGTATATCAAGCTATGCGTGTAACTGGTGCTGCAGACCCATCTGTTCATATCAAAGATACACTACCTGGTAAGCTGCCTCAGAGAAAAATTGTAACTGGTGCAGCACAAGGGTATAGTTCATATGGCAACCAGATTGGTCTTGCAACTGGACTGGTAAATGAAGTATATCACCCTAATTATGTCGCAAAGCGTATGGAGATAGGAGCTGTTATGGGTGCAGCACCACGCCGCAATGTAATACGTAAAAATAGTGAACCAGGGGACATTATTATATTACTTGGCGGTCGTACTGGTCGTGATGGAATTGGCGGTGCTACAGGTTCTTCTAAGGCGCATACAACACAGTCAATAGATGTATGTGGAGCAGAAGTGCAAAAAGGTAATGCACCTACAGAACGCAAAATACAAAGACTTTTTAGGCGTGAAGAAGCAAGTCTTATTATTAAGAAGTGTAATGATTTTGGAGCTGGTGGTGTATCAGTTGCAATAGGTGAACTAGCTGATGGGCTTAAGATTGACCTTGATAAAGTGCCTAAGAAATATGCAGGGCTTGATGGCACAGAACTTGCTATTTCTGAATCTCAAGAGCGCATGGCAGTAGTAGTAGCAAAAGAAAATGTAGATAAGATGTTAAAGCTTGCCAAGGAAGAAAACCTTGAAGCGGTAACAGTGGCAGAGGTTACAAAAGAGCCAAGGCTTGTAATTAAGTGGCGAGGTAATGTGATTGTAGATATATCAAGAGCATTTCTTGACACTAATGGAGCACATCAGGAAATGGATGTTGTTGTTTCTATTCCTGAAAAGGAAGACAATTACTTTGATAAGAAACAGTATAATTTTGACAGCAGCAGTGGCATACTTGACAAAGATACATTTAAAAATGCATGGCTTGATACTTTAAGTGATTTAAATGTATGCTCACAAAAAGGGCTTGTTGAAATGTTTGACAGTTCCATTGGTGCAGCAAGTGTATATATGCCTTATGGAGGCAAATATCAACTTACGCCTGTACAGTCAATGGTGGCAAAACTTCCTGTGCTTTCAGGTAAATGTGACACTGTTACAATGATGAGCTATGGCTTAGACCCATATCTTGCAAGTTGGAGTCCGTTCCATGGTTCTGTATATGCAGTAATACTTTCTGTTGCAAAGATAGTTGCTTCAGGTGGTGACTATAAAAAGATACGCTTTACATTCCAAGAATATTTCAAACGCCTTGGAGAAAATCCAGAAAGATGGGGGCAACCTATGGCTGCTTTGCTTGGTGCATATGATGCGCAGATAAATCTCGGACTTGCATCAATAGGCGGCAAAGACAGTATGTCAGGCACATTTAATGATATTGATGTCCCTCCTACACTTTGTTCATTTGCGGTAGATATTGCAAAGGTACAAGATATAATATCACCAGAACTTAAGAAAGCAGGAAATGTGCTTGTCAAGTTTGATATTGAAAAAGATAAATACTCACTACCTGTATATGGACAACTTATGGAAATGTATGGACAGATTACAGAAATGATTAAGGCAGGAGTGATAAAGTCAGCTTACGCTATAGGCTTTGGCGGCATATGTGAAGCTGTAAGTAAAATGGCATTTGGCAATGGGCTTGGTGTAAGAATAGATGACAGTGTAAGTTCCAATGATTTATTTGAAAAAGATTATGGCTCAATAATTGCAGAAGTTGAAGCAGATGATATTAGTAAGATTACTGTAGAATATAAAAAGATTGCAGATATAACAGATAGTGCAGAGTTTGAGTATAATGGCATTACAATTCCAATAAAAGATGCTGTCAAGTCATGGATGTCAAGGCTTGAGGGAGTATTTCCTACCAAATCAAATGTTGTGCAGACTGAGCTTGAAGATAAATTATTTGATGCAAAGACAGTGTATACATCTACAAATAAGGTTGCAAAACCAGAAGTGTTTATTCCAGTATTCCCTGGTACAAATTGCGAGTATGATACAGCAAAAGCATTTGAGCTTGCAGGTGCGAAAACTAACACACTTGTATTTAAAAATATGACAGAAAGCCAAATTACAGAATCTGCTGCTGCCTTTGAGGCGGCTTTAAGAAAAGCACAGATACTTATGTTTTGCGGCGGTTTCAGCGCTGGTGACGAACCAGACGGTTCAGCTAAGTTTATTGCATCAGTTTTTAGAAATCCTCGCATAATGGATGCAGTACATGAGCTTTTACAGAAACGTGATGGGCTTGTACTTGGTATATGCAATGGATTTCAGGCACTTATAAAGCTGGGACTTGTTCCGTATGGAAAGATACAACCACAGACGACAGATTCACCAACACTTACAACAAACAGTATTGGACGTCATGTTTCTAAAATGGTATATACTAAAGTTGTTTCTAACAAGTCACCTTGGCTTTTAAAGGCAGGACTTGGAAATGTCTATTCTGTACCTGCATCACATGGAGAGGGACGTTTTGTTGCAGACAGTGAAATTATTAAAGGACTTTTTGAAAATGGTCAAGTTGCAACAAGGTATGTAGACCTTACAGGCAAGTCAACAATGGATGAATATTACAACCCTAACGGTTCATATGCAGCTATTGAGGGAATTACAAGTCC
>DESG01000128.1:0-55201 GCA_002361175.1 Lachnoclostridium sp. UBA3320
AATTTTCAGGGTTGTTTTACTGTTTGATTATCAATGTCCTAATATTGGCTTTGTTTGCGCCAACGTGTTACATATTAACATAATTGGATTATCCTGTCAACAATTTTTTTTATTTTTTTTCAATTTATATTATTATTCAGCCATAACTGTTAGCAAGAAATTACATTATTTAACAAAATTCAAAGTGTTTGACAAAACCTACGCCAAGTGCGAATGGTCCTGTGTGTACACATATAGTTGCACCTATCTGTACAAAGTCTGCACTTTTTTTTACGCCCATGTCTTTAAGTGTTTCATCAACCATTTCTTTATAGAGAATGCCTTCCTCTCTATCATATCCAAAACCAACAGCATACGAATAATTTACTGGATTTTCTCCATTTTCTTTGAAATATGACTTAAGAAGCTCTAATGTCTTAATCATTGATTTTTTACGGCTTCTAGCAATTCCTGATGAATCTATTGAACCATTTGCCAGTGTTATAAGCGGTTTAAGATTTAATATACTTCCTGCAATTTTTGCCACTTTTCCAATACGTCCTCCATGCTGCAAGTAATCAAGATTTCCAACAGTAAATATTATGCGTGCCGTATCTCTCATCTGTCCTAAAAGTTTTTCTACAGTCTGGTCATAAGTGTACCCATGTTTTTGCATCCTTGCTGCTTCTATTACATACAGACGTTGAAATACTGTAGCTCCATATGAATTTATAACTGTTATTTGTGCTTTGGGGTAATCTTCACAAATTATCTCTTTAGCATTTAACGCTGAATTGTATGAACCACTTAAAGAAGTAGTTAAGCAGATACATATAACAGCTATTCCAGCTTCCACATATGGCGTAAATGCATCTACATAGTTTTGTACAGATGGTAAAGATGTTTTAGGATATTGTTTAGGATTAGAAACCATTTCTTCATACACATCTCTAATTGCAATTTCCTCAATTTCTTTATAATAGGTTTCTTCATCAAATGACACATAGAATGGTACTATTTTTATATTATACTTTTCTTTTAAATCTGCTTCCAAATCGCATGAACCATCGCTTATAATCTGATACTCCATATTAATAACCATGCCTTCCCATTAAAATATAAATATAATTTTTACTATGTCGTATAGTATACTTGCCTATACAACATAGTTTTTATTTCTACATTTTAACATATTTAGTATGATTGTCAACAGCTAAGCGGTTCTATTAGTAATATTTTTTAATTGCGTCCACCACATTTAGGGCAAATATTTCCTTCTTTAAATACATGACCACATCTATAACAACATATTGCAGTATGTTTCTTTTGTGCCATATATTCAATGCTTCTTGATTTAGGTTTTGCTTTTAGATAAGTAATAAAGTCATTTAATTCTAAAGCCATATTTTTTTGGTCTTTATCCTTAAAAGAACATGGAAGTTTTAGTTTTTTTCCTGATTTTATGTTTATAAATATGTTCTTTCCATTCCCTAAAGAAATATCTTCAATATCCATTACATCAAGCTGACCCGATTTCACCATGCTTTTGTAAAAAATATGGTCTGGTGTAATTATAAAGCCTTCTTTTCCATTGCTAAAGAGTGATGAATCACATATTATTATGGGATATTCATATTTACCAAGTAAAACTGCATATTTGCTTATGGCATTTCTTATAAGAATAGATTCACTGTCTGTATTGTCACCTTTTTGCATTTTTATAGCGTCATAATAATGTATTCTTGAATTGTTTTCTATGCTTCTGTCAAGACTTCTTTTTAATTTTTCTACAAGCTGAGTACATTCTTCTGTTTTCATACGTGTAAGCCTTCTATCTATAAGCGCTGTCATTTCAGATTTAACTTCTTGAAGAATATCCGCTGCTTCTATCTCCTTTATAACACGTAAGCCCTCTTCTACATCAAGTGCTGATATATCAGGACAAATTTTTCTTACAGTTTCTGTGTCAATTTCCTTTAATTGTCTATATAATTCATCATTGTATTCTTTCAAAATACCAGGGTCAAAATCCGCATTTTTTAAATTTTCCATTAATTCAAGTATATTTCGTCTATCTTTTGTTCCTGCTTTTCTAACCATTGCTGAAAGTTCTGCACGTTCTGCATTTTCTATAAATTTTTCAACTATTTCTTCATACTTGTGCGTGTCGATTTCTTTATAAGATTTGATACGCTCTTTGATTCTTCTATAACGCTCTTTACTGTCATTTTGCGGAATATGAGATACCAAGTAATCAAGTTCTTTCTTGCCAGTTTGTTCAAGCATTTCCTGTATCTGTTTAGCAAGTTCTTCTTTGTCTTCACTACTTAAATTGCTGTTTTTGATATCCATTGCCAGTCTTTGTATATCTGGATATTTTTTATTTCGACTTGCTTTTATCTCTTTTACTGCCAGTTCCTTGCTTGCTAAACTGCTGCTATTTTTATTATTATCTATATTTTCTGTATCGTCTATACTACTTGTTTTATCAGTCACATTAACATCTGTATTGGTATTATCAGTTACTGCTTCTGTGCCATCTTGCATTTGGTTACTATCTTCTGTTTGTATATTATCTTTTATCTGTTGATTATCTTTTGTTTTATAATTATTTTTTACTTTTTTGCTAACACTTATTTTTTCACTATTATCTACTTTATAATTGTCATCTGCACTACTGTTGTCATTACTTTCTCTGCCACTACTTGTACCCATATAGCTTCTGACTATTGCATCCATCATGCTGTCTTCTTCTGGTTCTTCCGCTTTGTTCAATGTATTTAATGTGCTTTTTTCATTCAATACACTTTCTCTATTCAATGTACTTTCTCTATTCAATGTACTTTCAAAATTGTAATCTGGTCTATTTATTTCTGTTGTGCCAGCAATGCCATCTTCTCCTATTTTTCCTGATTTTAATCCTTTTCTAAATGCAGTATATGGGTCAAGTTTAGCATTATTTCTTCTGTATTCAAGTTCCTGTTCAATATATGCTAAAAACCTCTCTATCTCATTATCAGAGAAAAAGCCCTCATCCATCTGTCTAAGCAACCTTTCAAGGTCTTCATCTGTCAAGTCTTTAATTTTGCTGCATATCTTTGCAAGACTTCTATTGCCGCCTCGTGCTCTGTCCATATATTCAGTTTCATACATATTAAAGTTGCTATTAGAAGTTTTTCTGCCTTTGCGTCCAATAAGTTTTTTATAATCATCTGCTGCCCTTGTGTCATTGTCTAAATCAAGTATATACACTTCACCATCTGACAGTAGCTTTTTAGGTCTGGGAGTATAGAATCTACAGCACGAAGGACACATATATACTCTTGCCATATAGACTTTTCCCTCTTCTGTGTCTATTGCAAATTCTTTGCCATTTGGATATACTGACATATGCAGATGATAATTGCATTTAGGGCATACATAAGGAATCATATAAAAATTGCTGCCAAGCCTGTCTGTGGCTGCTTTTTTGTTGTCTAATTCCTGTTTATTAAAGCTCTCTCTTGAGACTTTCCACTTCATATCGTGCCACAAGCCCTGTGGTCCTTCTTCTGCATTTTCCTCTTCAGACTCTAATTTTTCCCTTTCTGCCTTTTCTGTGGCTTTTATCTTATCAATAGCATTAATAATTATATCTTCAAATACAACACTTAATCCATTACTTGTAAATTTTATACCATTGTCTGAATAATATGCTTCTGAATTTATCTCTTTTAAAATCTGTTTAAGCAGTAAGTCTATTCTGGCATAACTGTGTGGAACTTTTATTCCTGACAATGCATCCCACTTTCCAAATACATAGATAAGCAAATTAAAAATATTTGTTAGAAGTTTTCTTCCTTCTATTTCAAATACTTCTCCTTGCATTTCTGGAATATCAATTATATTAGGGTATACTTTTTTTAATTCAAAATCAAATATAAATGAGTTAATGCTGCCTGGAAGAATTATTGTATTATTTTGTATTAAAATCTCTCCATGCCAGTCCACATCAGCTCTTGATGCAACTATAAGTTTTTTATATGTGTTTACAATTCCAGAATCTGCTTTAAGCCATACCATATGCCACGCCTCCTGTCATATTTTCTTAGACACAATTTAAAATATTTTGCAGTTCCTTTGCAAGACCATCTTCATCATTATTGTATTTTGTTATAATATCAGCCGCATCTTGAGCGTCTTTAGTTCCATTACACATACATATTCCTATCCCACATTCTCTTATCATTTCAATATCATTAGTAGTATCTCCAAAGGCTGCCACTTCTTCTATGGTGTGTCCATGCTGTTTACAGTAATATGCAATACCATATACTTTTGACAGTTTAGGATGTACAAATTCAAACATATCTGCCTGTGACTTAAATCCTCTATATTTTTCTTCTGATTTATGCTGTTCATAAAAAGCCTCTACCTGTTTCATTTTTTCAGGAGGTGTACTTAATACAAGCTTGCTTTGTGGAGTTTTTATCTCTTCTTTAAGGTTGCAAAGCACAATACCTAAGTGGTTATTATTAGCTGCTCTTTCGATTGTACTGTCACTTTTGTAAGCATAACAGTTATCGCCTTGATATACATATGGATTTAGGTCAAATGGTTTATACAGATTGATTATTTCATCTATTATATTTGGTTCAAGTTGATAAAAACAATTTTCTTTGTTTCTGTCAACATCATACAGCTCTGCGCCATTAGAGCCTGTCATAAAATTAATATATGCTTCTATACCAAGTGCGGCAACTGTTCGTTTAAGTCCAATAATTGGTCTGCCCGAAGCAATTCCCAGTTTATAGCCTTCCCTGCTTAATTTTTTCAAAAAATTTTTTGTATAATCACTTATTGTCTTATCAGACGTTAAAAGCGTACCATCCATATCCATAACTACTAATTTAATATCTGTCATATTAATCCTCTTTTCGTCTACTATGTATTATATATTCAATTTACCACATCTAACGTTAGATGTATACTGTTCTTCCAAATTATTTTGCCTTACACGCTTGACAAAGCCAAAAATATATGTTATTTTTACTATGTCAATCGTAGTACGGCTATCGTATCAACGACTGTCGTTGATACGATAGCCGTAGGTAAAGAAAGGAGAGGTGATGTGAATTATGATTAGCATCAGTAGTGATGTGATACGAGGCTACAATGACACTATAATTTTATTTCTCCTTCTTCAGCATCCTTCTTATGGATATGAAATATCCAAACAGATTAAAACGTTAACTGAGGAAAAATATATAATAAAAGAAACTACTCTATATTCCGCTTTTAACCGTATGGAAAAAAACGGATATATTGAATCTTTTTCTTCAGACCAAGAAGGAAGTGGAAAACGGAGAACTTACTACCGCATTACAAATTTAGGACGCCAGTACTATCAGTCAAAGTGTTCTGAATGGAATCTTACAAAAGAGGTAATAGAACATTTTATTTTGAAGGAGGGAAATTATGGAAACAATCAGAAATTATCTCGAAGCAATGTTTGCTAATCTGCCTAATACACCAGAAGTACTACATGCCAAAAACGAGTTGTGGCAAATGATGGAGGATAAATATAATGAACTTATAGCAGACGGTAAAAGTGACAATGAAGCTGTAGGAACTGTTATTGCAGAATTTGGAAACCTAGATGAGATTTCTGAAGACCTTGGTATACAAAATGTAGTAGTTAATAAAAAAGATATTACAAGACGTAATGTTACTATGGACGAAGTTAAAGACTATTTACATGAGCGCATAAATTATGCATATAAACTTGCTTTAGGAGTTTTGCTTTGTATTATAAGTCCTGTAGGAGCCATCATATGTGATGCAATAAATATATCTGATGCGTTTGGAATACTTTTTCTTATGGGCAGTATTGCAGCGGCTGTTGCACTTTTTGTATATTCATCTATTGTTATGCATCGCTGGGACTTTTTAAAACAAGAGCTTTGTAGTATTGATTTTGCAACTACAAATTATGTTAATGAACAAAAAGAAAAATATATGCCTACATATGCACTTCTTATAACTATTGGTATTGTATTATGTGTTATAAGCTTTGTGCCCGCTGCAATAATTGATGAACTTGATATATCTTTTTTTGCATTTGACATGGATGATTTGTCAGGTATGATATTAATTATTATTGTTGCAATAGGTGTGTTTATGATTGTATTGTGTAATAGCATTAGTAATGCCTATAATAGTATTTTAAAAATAAACAGTGCTTCAACTGTAAGTGGTAATTATGTTTCATCACAGCGTTCTGAAACAAAATATATAACACCAGAAATAGCTACAATAATGTCTGTTTACTGGCCAACAGTTACATGTATATACCTTATATCAAGTTTTTTAAGTTTTGACTGGTGGTATACTTGGATTATATGGCCAATAGCTTGGTTAGTAAATATCATCTTAACAAGTATATTAAAAAAACAGTAAAGTAGCAGATATAGGAGGGTTAATTCATGAAAAAAAATTTATACCTGACAATTTTAGCTATTGTCACTGTTATTTGTGTAATTGTAGGTTCAGTTTATCATATAACTGGTTGGTTTGGATTCGGCAGCCATAGCATCTTAGGCAGATTATTTAGTGTTGTTACTGGTTATGATAATGACTCTAAACGTGACCGAAGCCATGTAACATATTCTGAAGATTTAGATGCATTTGAGGATATTGAAATTGATACTTCTGTAATGGATATTACTATTAATACTGGAAATTCATACCATCTTGAATATGACTGTGTAGCTTTTCTTAAACCTGAGATGTCAGTAAAAGACAATATATTTAAACTAGAGCAGCCACCTGTTCGCCATCTGGGAAGTAACAACAAATGTAAAATGACACTTACTGTTCCTTCTGGCACTGTTTTAGACAATGCAGATATTTTATCAAATGTCGGGGATATTAAGATATACAATACAGAAATCAGGGATATCACAGTAGAAGCAGACGTTGGCAATATATCACTTGAGTCATGTACTTTTGCAACATCAGATGTAGAAGGAGATGTAGGAAATATCAATATAATTACATCAAACATTGGCAATTCCAATATAGAAACTAATACAGGCAATATTGTTATAGATTCTTGTGAGTTTTACGATATAGATTTGTACAATGATATTGGAGATGTTACACTTAATACTAATGCTGATTTGTCTAATTATGAGATTGACTTGTCAACAGATGTAGGGTCAATCAAATATAAAGGTGAAAACAAGAAGAGGGAGTATTATCAATCTGCTTCTGGTACATCACCTCATTACAGCATAGAGATTGAAACTGATGTAGGAAATATTGTATTTAATTAAAAGGTATATTTAAAATGTTAGAAAATATAAAGCAGTCTATCCTTATTGTAGAAGATGATGAGGACTTGGCTGATGGTATACGGTTGTCGCTTGAAAGCTTTGGACTTTGTTTTACATGCTGTAAGACAATTTCCGAGGCAAAAAAAGCCTTGGAACAGAGTAAATTTGACCTTCTTATTCTGGATATAAGTCTTCCAGATGGAAGTGGGTTAGAACTTTGCAAAAAAATACGCAGGACAAGTAGTGTCCCTGTTGCCCTGCTGACTGCAAAGGATATGGAACTTGATATTGTAAGAGGGCTAGAATGTGGCGCAGATGATTATATTACAAAACCTTTTAGTCTTATGGTATTGCGTGCTAGAATACGTGCCCTACTGCGGCGCAGCAATACTTTTACAAAACCAGAATATCAAAATAAGATATTCTGGTTTAATTTCGACACAATGACCTTTTATAAAAATGGAAAAGCTATAGAATTAAGCAAAACGGAACAAAGGATTTTGTATACTTTAGTTTCCAATGCGGAACAAATCCTTACAAGGGAACTACTTTTAGAACGTGTATGGCCTGATGGCACAGAATATGTTGAGGACAATGCCCTTTCTGTAGGCATTCGCCGTTTAAGAGACAAGTTAGAAGATATTCCTTCTAAACCAGAATATATAAAAACAGTTTATGGAAAAGGCTATGTATGGAAGGAATGCTAATGAAACTTATAGTTTTTACAATATTATTTATAATAGTATTTTTATCTGGAGCTTTTCTTACATTTATCTTAGTATCGTATTTTTATCGCAGAAAAGAAAGGGCAATCTTTGAAACCATGCTTTTAAAACTCGATAGAGTTTTAGGTGGCACACCCCTTGAAACAGCCTATGATGAATTTTTCTGGTCAGCTATAGATGAACGCCTTGAAAAGCTTGCTTATATTTCACAGGACAAAAAAGAGAAAGCTGCAGATGAAAGAGATGCAATAAAATCATTGATTTCTGATATTTCACATCAAATACGCACACCACTTGCAAATATTATGCTCTATACAGGGCTTCTATATGAAAAAGAGCTTGATACTGAAACACATCTTTTAGCTTCCAAAATAAATAAACAGGTTAAAAAACTGGACTTTTTTATGAAAGAACTTGTGAAATCTTCTTATACAAGCAAGCAGATGGTTATATTACATCCTGAAATGACAGAAGTAGAAGAAATTATTAATATTTCCTGTCAGGAAACAGAACTTGCCGCTATGAAGAAAAATATATGCATTACAAAAGAAATATCAGAGGGGTTATGCTATGCAGACAAAAAATGGAGTATTGAAGCACTTGCCAATATTTTAGAAAATGCAATTAAATATTCCCCTGTTGGCTCACTTATCAAAATTCAGACTACCACATATGACTCATTTATATGTGTAAGTGTTGAAGATAAAGGAATGGGAATAAATGAGGAAGAACGAGGGCTTGTTTTTGAACGCTTTTACCGCTCAAAAGCCGCATCAAAAGAATCAGGTTTTGGGATAGGACTTTATATTGTCAGGGAAGTCTTATCAAAGCAAGGAGGTTATGCAAGAATTAAACCTGCACCAGAAAAAGGCACTATTGTCCAGATGTATCTATCACGTTACCCAAACATAAAAATATAAATCTGTCAAAACTGTCACCTTTAAGAAATGTTTGAGAAAGATTTTTCTGCTATACTTTACCTGTTAAAAATATTGAGGGAGGTATCATATGGATATACTTAAAACCAAGGATTTAAAGAAATATTATAAAACAGGTAATAGCAAAATAATTGTAAAAGCACTGGACGGTGTAGATTTGTCTATACAAAGAGGCGAGTTTATATCTATTACAGGGACTTCAGGCAGTGGTAAGACAACACTGCTGCATATGCTTGGAGGGCTTGATACACCAACATCTGGCAATGTCTATGTCGATGGAAAAGATATTTCCCAAATGGACAAAGATGAACTTGCAATATTTCGCAGGCGCAAAATTGGTTTTGTTTTTCAGGATTACAACCTGCTACCGCTTATGAATGTATACGAAAATATTGTGCTTCCTGTCAGACTTGACGGTATACGCCCTGATAAAACATTTATAGATAAAATCATTAATGCACTTGGGCTTAAAGAGAAGAAATATTTTATGCCAGATGAGTTATCAGGAGGTCAGCAGCAGCGTGTGGCACTGGCAAGAGCCCTTGCCACAAAGCCAGCTATAATACTTGCTGATGAACCAACTGGAAATCTTGACAGCCGAACAAGTTTAGATGTGCTAGGACTTATAAAAACGTGTGCCACTCAGTTTAGCCAGACAATAGTAATGATTACACATAATGAAGAAATTGCACAGATGGCAGGCAGGATTATACGCCTTGAAGATGGTAGGATTTATGGAGGTGACAGTGCTTTATGATGAAAATAAATAACAAACCAGTTATAAATGAATTAGCTATTGCTACTTATAAAGCAAATAAAAAAAGAAACCTGCTTATGATTTTTGCAATTTTTTTAAGCACATTTCTTATTACTTCTATTATTTCCATTGGTACAAGTTACTGGAAAATCACAATGAAACGCCAGCTTTACGCAACTGGAATGGACTATGACATAGCACTGACAGAGCCAGAAGATGCCCAGATTAAAAAAGCACGTTCTATGAAAGAGATAAAATATGCAGGACTTCTTGTAAAATGCGCAGTTATTGAAAAGTATCAACAAAAATCACTGGATAAAGCAAGACTTTACTGGGCAGATGATACATGCTTTAATAAAATAGTAATGCCTGCGCTTGAATCGTATTCAGGCAGCTATCCTGTAAAGGAAAATGAATTACTCCTTTCTACTAGACTTCTTAACAATATGGGAATTAAAAAACCATATAATGGCATGAAGCTTAAATTATCTTATTTTACATTAGAAGCAGGTACTAGAGAAAAAACAATAGAAAAAGAATTTACACTTTGTGGCTGGTACACTGATTATACAGGTCAAAATAAGGGATATGTTTCAGAAGAATTTTATAAACAAACTAATGTAAAACCGACAGATTTTACGCAAGGTTCATTAAAAATACAGCTTAAACAGCCATTATACTCTGAAAAAGATATAATATCTATCCAAAATCAGCTAAATCTTAGTGGCAGGCAAATTATTGAAGCTGATACTGACATAATTTCTTATTTTATTAAAATTATACTGGGATTAGCAGGAATATTGTTTATGGTTTTTGCAAGCAACTACCTCTTTATTTACAATACATTATATATTTCTGTAATAAAAGATACTAGATATTATGGGCAACTTAAAACTATCGGAATGACATCTGTACAGTTAAAAAAGCTTGTAAACAAACAGGCATTTTGGAATGAACTTATAGGAATACCCGCTGGACTTATCGCTGCAGTTATACTATCTAAAATTATTATCCCAGAAATTTTAAGCATTATATCCTATTCATTTGATGAGAAAAATATTGTATCCTTAAATATATGGACAATCCTTATTGCTGGTATATTTGCAATAGCAGTTAATAAATCCAGCAGTCATAAACCTGCTAAACTTGCTGCGCAATGTTCTCCTACTGAAGCACTTGGTTATATTGGTTTTTCCAAAAAACAAAGAAACAGGAAACGTGAAAGAGCTGGTATTTTTTCAATGGCAATGCAAAATATATTCCGCAATAAAAAACAGGCATTTGTAATTTTTCTTTCATTTATAACAGCAGTATCTGTCTATTTTTGTGCTGCAGTATACATACGGGCAAATGATGCTAGATATATTTTAAATGAAACTATGAATTTTGATATACGTTTTCTAAATGAAACAACACTTGAAGAAGAAAAAACTATTTTTACAAAAGAAAAAATACAACAATTAGAAAAAATAACAGGAGTAAAATCTGTAAGGGCAATTACTTCTGCTGAAATGGTTGTGCCATATCAGGAAAAAACATTTGGCAAATATTTTAAGGAACTTTATTCTACAAGATATTTCCCTGCTAGCAGTTATAAAGCTGATATTGAAGAATATAAGAAAAATCCTGAAAATGGACTTTTTACATCACGTTTTATAGGCATTGGAGAAGAAGATTTTAAATATCTTAATAACAGCCTTGGAAATATTCTTGATAAAGATGATTTTTTAGCTGGAAAAACTGCTATTGTAGTCAGGTCTTTTACACAAGGTGACAGCGACATGACAGGAAAAACTATGTACTTTCGTCTGCCTAGCAGTTTAACCCCAAAAAAAGAATATACTGTTAAAATAGCTGCTGTAACTGGACTTTTATCTAATCCTGCACATTTTTCAGGAGGACTTGCACCAGAAATAATTGTAAGTGAAAAGTTTGCAAAAAAGCTTCTAGGTGAAACATATATTGAGATAGTATATGTAGAATATAAAGAACCTTACAATAAAGAAATAGAAGAAGCAGCACTTTCTGTTTTTAATGGTATAAATGAAATTAGCAGTGAATCAAGATTGCGCAATTATGAAGAAATGAAGCCCACTGAAACTAAATCAAAAGTGCTTGGCACTAGCATAAGCATTATTATGGCACTTCTCGCAATACTTAACTACCTAAATACAATGGTATCTAATGTACAAAGTCGTTCTAAGGAAATAGCAACACTTGAAAGCATTGGAATGAGTTCAAAACAGGCTAAACAAATGCTTGGAACTGAAGGTGTAGATTATGCTATAATCTCTGTTGTAATTTCACTGGCAGCAGATATTCCATTAAGTTATGCTGTATTTAATGCCATAAATCTTTATGTTGGAGTTTCTTATTCTATATCATGGGGAAGAATTATTATATTTTTTGCAATAATTATTATTATATGTATAACAATACCTATACTTATATACCAGAAAACACAAAATACAGACCTTGCCATACGTTTAAGGCTATAGTCCATATTTATTTTGAAGCTTGTCAGAAGGAGCTTACGCTCCTTTTGACATAAATAAGTTAAATATTATCACGTAGAGTGGCTACATTTTCTTTAATCCTCCATACTACATAATCCATCTCTTCCATAGTATTTTGTACATCCAATGTCATTCTCAGTGCACCTTTTAATCTGTCACCACTAGCGCCTAAAGCTTTAAGCACATGAGAACCGCCGCCAAGTCCTGCTGTACACGCTGAACCACTTGACGTACATATTCCATCCATATCAAGCATCACAAGCAAACTTTGTCCTTCAATTCCTAAAAAGCTTACATTAAGGTTGCCTGGAAGCCTATCATACCTTGAACCATTAAGCATCACATTAGGAATCTCATGTTCTATTCTGTACCAAAGATAGTCTCTCATATTTCTGGTGTACACTATATTTTTGGACATATTTTTAAGTCCAATCTTAACTGCTTCGCCCATTCCCACTATTCCATGTACATTTTCTGTACCTGCTCGTACTCCAGATTCCTGTTTGCCTCCATGCATAAATACTGCTGGCTTTATACCATCTCTTATATACAAGAAACCACAGCCCTTAGCTCCTCTAAACTTATGAGAACTTGCACTCATCATATCAATATTCATCTTTTTTACATCAATTTGTGTATGAAGATATGCCTGAACTGCATCTGTATGAAAACATATATTATTTCTGTGAGCAATCTCTCCTATGCTTTTAATAGGCTGTATACTGCCAACTTCATTATTAGCACACATTATGCTTATTAAAATAGTATCTTTTCTTATAGAATCTCTAAGATTTTTAAGATTTATAATTCCCTCATTGTCCACATCAAGATAAGTTACATCATATCCTCGCTGTTTAAGATATTCACATGTATTTATAACCGCATGATGCTCGATAGCTGTAGTTATAATATGTCTTCCCTTATCCTTCAAAGCTTCTGCCATTCCGATAAGTGCCCAGTTGTCAGATTCAGTTCCCCCACTTGTAAAATATATTTCTTCAGGTTTTGCATTTATGCTTCCTGCAATTATCTTTCTAACTTCATCAATTGCTGCCTTACTTTTTTCCGCAAATTCATAGATGCCTGACGGGTTGCCATATTGCTTATCTAAATATGGCAGCATCGCCTTAAGAACATCAGGATGTACTGGCGTAGTCGCAGCATTATCCAAATATATCATTACATGTTACCATCCTCTCGCATAAATCTGCTATACTACTTAATATATGATGGCAACAGATAATAAGTTCCTTTGTGTGTTTTAAACACTAAGCTTTGTCAAGAAAGTTTTAGTTCGTTCATTTTTAGGATTGTCTATAACATCAGTAGGGCTTCCCTCTTCAATAACCATTCCGCCATCCATAAATATTACTCTATCTGAAACTGCTTTTGCAAAATCAATTTCGTGTGTTACTATTACCATAGTCATTTTTTCTGCTGCAAGCCCCTTCATAACACGCAGAATTTCTGCTGTAATCTCTGGGTCAAGTGCCGATGTTGGCTCATCAAAATAGAGCATAGCTGGATGAAGAGCAAGTGCTCGTGCAATAGCTACACGCTGCTGCTGCCCACCTGAAAGTTCACATGGATATGCATTTTCTTTATCACTTATTCCAACTTTTTTTAATAGCTCTCTTACTTCATTGTAGACTTCTTCTTTATTTCTTTTTTGTATTACGATTGGCGCATCAGCAATATTTTTAAGAACTGAAAAATGTGGAAATAGATTAAAATTTTGAAACACCAGTCCAAAATTGGCACATGCTTTCTGCACTTCTTTCTTTGAAGGGTAGACTGCACCCTCTGTACCTTTTTTTACAACCTCGCTGCCAGCATATGTAATACTTCCATTGTCAATGTGTTCAAGAAATGTTGCACACCTTAAAAGTGTTGATTTGCCTGAGCCTGATGGTCCTATAATTGAAACAACTTCACCTTCATCTACTTTTAAAGTTATATCTTGTAAAACAACTTTGTTTCCAAAACTTTTTTTAATATTTTTAAGCTCTAAGACACTCATTTTAAATCCTCCATTTACCTGTAATAATCAAGACGTTTTTCAATTCTTTCCATAAAGAAAGCTACAATAAAGTTAAATACATAGTAAAATACTCCTGCTACAAACAGAGGAAATAGTGATGTCTGTGATGCCGCAATTTGTTTTGCCATTGTAAACATTTCTGTGTATGAAAGTACAAACGCAAGAGATGTATCTTTTACGAGTGTTATAACCTCATTAGTTACAGGCGGCAGTACACGTTTAACCATCTGTGGAAATATTATTCTAAAAAATGTCTGACTCCTGTTATATCCCATAATCTGAGCCGCTTCTCTTTGTCCTCGTGGTATGCTTTGTATTCCTGAACGATATATCTCTGCAAAGTAAGCAGCATAATTTAATGAAAATCCTATTATTGTAGCATAGAAACGGTATGAATAAGGTGTTGAAATTTTAAATACATAATATGGTGCAAAAAATACTACAAGAAGCTGTAACATAAGTGGAGTTCCTCTCATAATAGATATATAAATTTTTGCAATCCACTCAAGCAGTTTAAATTTTGACATTCTTATAGTTGCTATTAAAAGTCCTAAAGGCATTGAGAATAAAAGCGTAAGTACAAATACACTAATTGTAGCAGCTATTCCAGATGAAAGCTGTTTTATAATTTCTGCAACGCTTAATTTTGTTACTTTTGCACCACTAGCCTCATTTAAAGTATCTTCTTCGCTAAGACAAACACTGTCTTCAAGTCCCCACTTTTTGGCTATACTTTCAAATGTTCCATCTTCAAGCATTTCCAAAAGTGTAGTCTGTACTTCATCTCTAAGTTCTGTATTGCCAAGCTTAAAGCCAATTCCATACTCCTCTGACGAAAGTCTTTCATCAAGCATTATAAATGTATCATCTTTTGTAGAAAGTTGATATGAAGCAACTCCGATATCCATCGCAATAGCATCAACCATACCACTTTCAAGATTCATAAAGGCTGAATTGTAGTTTTCCACTTGTTGTAAATTTTTAAGAGATGCAGCAAGTGCCTTATTTTCATCAGTTGCGTCATCGCCTTCAAGAGCGGCAAGTGCTGAGGAATCAGTCTGCACAGCAAGGACTTTGCCAGCTAAATCTGACAATTTTTCAATACCTGAATCTTTTTTTACTATAACTACTTGAGAATTGTCAACATACGGTGTTGACCATGTATACTGACTCTCTCGTCCATTCATAGTAAAGCCATTCCAGATACAAGAAATTGCACCTGTCTCAAGCTCGGAATCCTTAGAATCCCATAATATAGGACGTTTTACAAGTGTCCAGCCTCTGCGCTTACAAACCTCATCTGCAAGGTCTAAGTCAAAACCTGTATACTCGCCATTTTCATCCATATATCCATATGGCGGAAACTCTGCATCAAAACCTACTATAAACTCTTGCTTTGCATAAGCTACACTGTTAAAAAACAGCCCTGCTGTTATTGCAATCAAACAAAATATGCCTGCAACAAAACACTTCTTTACCTTAATCATCATTTCCTCCCTTAATTGCAAATTCTTTATCTTGCATAAACTGGATAGTATTATAAAGCACAAGTACATCTGTTGGTTTAAATTTATTTAAAAGTACAGATAAATCCACATTTAAGTGACGCATATCCACAACAACTATCTTTTCATAATCTTCTGCAAGAAATGGTATTATACAGTTAGCAAAAGAATCTTTTATAAGAAGAAGAGTTTTATTATTCTTTTCTCCGCCAGATATCTCTAAAACTGCTTGATTTCCTCCAAAAAATATACTGTACTTGTCCTTTTCTTCTATATATTTCATCTGATAAAAAGTATCTTCTATCTTTTCACCAAGGTTATATATAACTTTCATATTACTTTCTGGCTCATAAATACTTATCACATCTTTTTTAGTATACATATTTACTTTAGAATATGTCGTGCCAAGAAAGCTATCAGAAACTTTTTTAAACTTTTTCTTTTTTTTGGCATCTTGTGTGCTTTTGCCACAAGACTTAAGATAAGCTGCATAGCCATACCATGCACCCATAGTAGTCCAGTGATGGTCAGTCCTATAAAAAATATATTCTTCTCTGTGTCTATATAAAATATCAAAAATAGGCACTATAGTATTATCTGGAAGTTTTCTATTGAGTTTGCTGTAAAATAGTTCTTCGTTATATGTTTCTGCAAAAGCTGGAAGATAGCAGTCAAGTGTATAAGTCTTTGATGGTACTATCATAACTTTAGTATCAGCAGTTTTTGAAGCTTTTTTTACAAATTTTACAAGGACATCAATATTTTTATCAACTCTTTTAGTGCTAAAGTCTTTTTCTGTATACTTTTCCAAAAGATAGCCATCTTTACCAAAATATACACCATTAGCATCAGTTTTACCAAATGCTTTTTCTGATGCTGTTTCAAGCTTAACCCACAAATCTCTTGCAAGAAATTGGTCACTAAGGTAGCGTTCATATTTTTTCTGAAACTTTCCCTTTATAACTTTTTTAACAGAAAATTTAGGAAATTTTTGCAGCATTCTATTTTCTGTAACAGAGTATGTCTTATCTTTCTGCAAAATGCCTGCGGTCATAACTACAAAGAGCATAGCAAAAAACGAGGCTGCTGGCAGCAGCTTTAATAAACGTTTCACAATTTTACATAACTCCTTTAAAATCTAAAATATAAAAATGGGTTATATGTCCCATTTACCAAATATGCAACTGATAAAATAAATACTGCTATTACAAAGATTGTCTGCAATAAACTAGTGACAATTTCATTTTTACTGCAAATATATGTTCCAATTTTAGATGGAAGATATGTGCAGCCGATTACTAGTAGTATCAAAAGACAGATATTATTAACAATAAGATACATAGTGCCTTTAGTAACAAAGCCCGCATCTGCCATTCCTGCCATTGCTTTTACAAATATCTTGTGTCCTGTTATATCATCCCACGCAAAAAGTAAAAAACTAAAATACGTAACAACAAGTGTATATATATGGCATATAGTATTAGGAAGTTTTTTAAGCATATCAAGTAAAAAAAGCTTTTCTAATATTAAAAAGAATCCAAAATACATTCCCCATGCTATAAAGTTAAATCCTGCACCATGCCATAGCCCTGTCAAAAACCACACAATAAATATATTAAGAAAAGTACGCACTGTGCCTTTCCTGCTTCCACCAAGTGGTATATACACATATTCTTTAAACCATGTGCCAAGTGATATATGCCATCTGCGCCAAAACTCTGTTATGCTTTTTGATACAAATGGATAATTAAAATTCTCAGGTATTTTAAAGCCAAATATAGACATAAGCCCTATTGCCATATCAGAATATCCTGAAAAATCAAAATAGACTTGCAGTATAAACATAAGTAGCCCAAACCATGCAGATAAAGTAGAAAGCTGCATGGCAGAATATGATGTAACAGTTTTAAAAACTTCCCCTGCCTGATTAGCAAGAATCACTTTTTTGCCAAGTCCTGTTACAAAGCGGACTGTGCCATAAGATATTTTTTCTATTGTAGAAGTTCTTTCTTTTAACATTACAGAAATATCTCTAAATCTTACAATAGGACCTGCTATAAGTTGTGGAAACATTGCAACATAAGCTCCAAAATTTATAATGTTTTTCTCTGGACTTGCCTCTCCACGATATACATCAACTGTATATGACATAGTTTGAAAAGTATAGAAAGATATGCCTATAGGCAGTGCAAGTGTAAATCCTGAATACTTAAATAATCCTAGAAGTGATAAATTAATAATAGCTGATAAAAATACAAAAAACTTTGCTGCTTTTTTATTATCTTTGTTTATAAAATATGCGACAAGTCCACCGTTTATATAGTCAACTACTGTGGAAAATAACATTAAAACTATATATATAGGTTCTCCCCACGCATAAAATACAAGACTTGACAAAAACAGCACCAAGTTCTTCCATGTATTTTTCATACATCTTGGTGCTATAAAATAAATAAACAGGACACATGGCAAAAAGCGAAATAAAAACAGCAGGCTGCTAAATACCATATAGATATCCTCCGTTATTATTCTTTAAACAATGCATTAATAGCATCAACAGCTTTTTTATTTTCAGTCTTATATGCTTCTATAAGCTGCTCTTCATTCCCTGTCTCTTCTAAACTGCTGTCAATAAATCCAAGCATTATAAAAAACACATAATTGTCTTTTACATATACCCTTGAAGCCTGTACCTTTGGAATGTTCATAGGATATTGCATAGTATCATTAATTTGCTGTTCTCTATAAGCTAACAGTTGTTTTTTAACTTTTTTCTTTGTGTTCTTATTTTTTGCTTTAACTATAACAAGAGTATTAGCTTGCGTACTAATCATTGGCACTTGAGCTAAAATATCCAAATACCATGACGATTTAATACCAAGTCGCTCATCAATTTCACTTGTTGTAAGTGATACATCTGGCATATAGTCATCGCCATACTTATCTGCTATAGCCTTGCGTATCTTTTTAACAGAAGGCTGTTTCTTTTTTGCAGCTTCCGCTGTAGTTGTTTGATTATTAAGCGGTACAGCTGGAATAATGCTTGAAAATGCAAGTGCAGCCGCTAATACAGTGGCTAAAATCTTTTTTTTCATAAATCTCTCCTTTTCTTAATTATGCCAGCACAATACTTTTTAAAGCTCCCCTGCTGGCTGGGGTAAAATAGTTTACTTATCTGAATCGTCTTTTTCTTTACTGCTTTTTTCTTTACTGTCTTTTTCTTTAGTATCTTTTTCTTTAGTGTCCTTTTTTTCGCTAACTTTCTTGTCACTGTAATCAAACTTATATATTGTAACAGATAATGGAGGAAGATTCATCTCTATTGAATAGTTTCTTTTTTCACATTCAATCTCCTCTGCCTGTACCGTCTTTGCATTTTCCATTCCTGTACCACCATAACGCAAATCGTCAGATGACATTATCTTTGTATATTTTCCAAGACATGGCACTCCTGTCCTAAATTCAGGATATTCTACAGGTGTAAAGTTACAGATAAACAAAAGCTGGTCTTTAGCACTTGAACCACGTCTTACAAAGCTTACAGTACTCATTTCTGCATTGTCACAGCTCATCCATTCAAAGCCTATATTATTATAATCATTTACATACATTGCATCATAGGTTTTGTAAAGTTTATTCAAATCCTTTACATAGTCTTTCATCTTTGTATGCATGTCATAGTCTAAAAGTTCCCAATCAAGACTGCGTGCTTCACTCCACTCACGGAACTGTGCAAATTCCTGTCCCATAAACAAGAGTTTCTTTCCAGGATGTCCATACATAAATCCATATGCTGCCCTTAAATTTGCAAACTTATCTTCATACTCACCTGGCATCTTTTCAATCATAGAACCCTTGCCATGAACTACTTCATCGTGTGACAATACCTGAATGAAGTTTTCACTATAAGCATAGTGCATACTAAAAGTAAGTTTATTGTGGTTAAATGACCTAAAATATGGGTCAAGTTTCATATATTCAAGAAAATCATTCATCCATCCCATATTCCATTTGAATAAGAATCCAAGTCCTGAGAACTGTACAGGAGATGTCACACCTGACCATGATGTTGACTCTTCAGCTATAGATATAGTTCCAGGTGCTCTTTTTTCTAACTGTTCGTTTAGATGCATAAATAATTTAATTGCGTCAAGATTTTCTTTGCCACCGTTCTCATTTGGCAGCCATTCTCCATCATTCTTGCCATAGTCAAGATACAACATAGAAGCAACAGCATCAACTCTCAAACCATCAATATGGAATTTATTAAGCCAGAACAGCGCATTTGCAATAAGGAAGTTTTCAACCTCTTTGTAAGCATAGTTAAATATATATGTTCCCCAATGAGGGTGTTCGCCACGGCGTGGGTCTGGATGTTCGTAAAGTGGTTGTCCATCAAATCTTGCAAGTGCATATGCATCACGTGGGAAATGTGCTGGCACCCAGTCAAGTATTACATGAATTCCTTTTTGGTGCATATAATCTACAAAAAACATGAAGTCCTGTGGGTCTCCATAGCGCCTTGTTGGTGCATAATATCCTGTAACCTGATATCCCCATGAACCATCAAATGGATGCTCGGCAATTCCCATAAGTTCAATATGCGTGTATCCCATGTCAGTTACATAATCTGCAAGCATCGGAGCAAGTTCTCTATAATTATAGAAACCATCTTCTGTTCCATCATCCTTCTTTCTCCATGAACCAAGGTGACACTCGTAAATCGAAACTGGCTCTGTTCTAAGTGTATTCCTGTCTTTAGATGCACGTTCTTTCATCCATTCGTCATCACTCCATGTAAATCCTGTAAGGTCTGCAACTACAGATGCATTATCAGGACGAAGTTGTGAAGAGTTTGCATAAGGGTCAGATTTTAAAAGTACTTCCCCTTGTCTTGTAAGAATCTGATACTTATAAATAGCTCCAGCTTCTACCCCTGGTATAAATAGCTCATAAATGCCTGATACTTGAAGAGTTCTCATAGGATGCAGCATACCGTCCCACATATTAAAGCTTCCCACTACACTTACTGCCCTTGCATGAGGTGCCCATACAGCAAAATATGTTCCTCTAACGCCATCAATCGTCATAGGGTGTGCGCCGAGTTTGTCATATATTTCATAATGATTTCCCTCTGCAAATACATATAAATCCATATCTGAAATCTGATGGCTAAAGCAATAAGGGTCTACAAACTCTATTATATCATTTTCTGAATACTGGACACGAACTTTGTATGGTGCTTTATAAATATGACTGTCTACATATTTTCCAAAGAAACCTGTCTCTTCTTCAACTTCCTCAAGTTCAGTAACATTATCGCCATTCATGTTCATGACAAAAACTTTTTGCGCATGTGGTCTGAAAACTGTAACTACTTGTCCTTCACCAAAATTGTGTAATCCAAGTATATTGTGAGGTGCATTGTGCTTTCCAGCCACTACCTCATCAAATTCCATCCAGTTTATCCAACGCTCTAATTTCCTCTGCATATTTAATCCTCCCATTTATAATTTAGTATTATTAATATTTTAAACCTACAAAGAGCCGCCAATTATACGGCAGCTCTTTAAATTAGCCTATAATAATTTACACACAATATTTAAGTTTATGACATTTTATCAACCATATCTGTTACAGCCTGTGCCATATCCGCTGATTTCTTTTCTGCATCTTCAAGCGAGTCGCCTACAACACCATAATAGAATTTAATCTTAGGTTCTGTGCCTGAAGGCCTTACACACATCCATACATTGTCAGTCATATCAAAATATAAAACATTTGAATTAGGAAGACCCGTTGGAGTAATCTCACCTGTTTCAATATTTTTAATTGTATCTGCCTTATAATCACGGAATGAAAGAACTTTGTGACCATTAATCTCCTTTGGAGGATTCTCACGAAGATTTGTCATAATCTCTTGGATTTTATTAAGTCCTTCAATACCTTTCATTGTGACTGATTGAACACCATCTTTGTAGTAGCCATATCTTTCATACATTGCAATCATAGCATCCCAAAGAGTCATATTCTTTGTCTTATAATAAGCAGCAGCCTCACAAAGAGCCATAGTTGCAACAATAGCATCTTTGTCACGTGCATGTGTACCGATAAGACAACCATAGCTTTCCTCAAATCCAAAGAGATATGTACCTTTTCCTGTTGTCTCAAATTTAAGAATTTGTTGTCCGATAAACTTAAAACCAGTAAGCACTTCAATTAAATCTACATTATAATACTTTGCAATAGCATCTGCAAGATTTGATGTGACGATTGTCTTTATAAACTTTCCATCTTCTGGAAGTCCTTTTGTCTCTTTAATCTGTGAGATTTCGTAATCAGCAAGAAGACAGCCTGACATATTTCCAGTAAGTGTAATATATTCACCACTCTTTGTATCTTTTACATATACGCCAAGACGGTCAGCATCTGGGTCAGTTGCAAGTACAAGGTCAGCATCTTTTTCTTTTGCAAGCTTAAGTGCAAGTTCAAAGGCTTCTGCTGCTTCAGGATTTGGATAACTTACAGTAGGAAATTCACCATCTGGAAGTTCCTGTTCAGGCACAACATATACATTTTCAAACCCAATTTCTTTAAGCACACGTCTTGCAGGAATATTTCCTGTACCATGTAAAGGAGTGTAAACAATCTTTAATTTACTTCCCATTTCTTTAATGCTGTCCCAGTGTATAACTTGTTTCTTAAGTTCAGCAATATATTTGTCATCTATATTGGCGCCAATCTGTTCATATAGACCTGCTTTAATTGCTTCCTGCTTGTCCATAGTCTTTACATTAGCATAATCTGTAACAGCTTTAACCTCTGCCATAATACCAGTATCATTTGGTGGTGTAATCTGTGCACCATCTTCCCAGTATACTTTATAACCATTATACTCAGGTGGATTGTGGCTTGCTGTTATATTAATTCCTGCAGCACACTTTAATTCTCTTACCGCATATGAAAGCTCTGGTGTAGGTCTCAAAGATTCAAAAACATATGCTTTTATGCCATTTGCAGCTAAGCAAAGAGCAGCCTCATCTGCAAATTCAGGTGACATACGGCGTGAATCAAATGCAATAGCAACACCTTGTGACTTCTTTTCTGCCTTAATAATATAATTGGCAAGTCCTTGTGTAGCTTTACGTACTGTATAAATATTCATTCTATTAGTACCAGCACCAATTATGCCACGTAAACCAGCAGTACCAAACTCAAGGTCCTGGTAGAAACGCTCTTTAATCTCGTTATCATCACCAGATATACCTTTTAGCTCATTCTTTGTGTCCTCATCAAAATAAGGATTGCTAAGCCATGATTCATAAGTTTCTTTGTAATCCATTATACAACTCCTCCTCTTAGTTTTTTAATATTATAAGTTTTTAAATGTATATTAACCAGAATTTTTCACCAGTTCAGAAAAATCCAGTGTAATATTTTTACTATCATCTAATATATCTATCGAATAACTTTTTGTTACATATCCTGGTTTACTTAATGTAACAGTCTGTGAACCAATTACCTTTGTAAAAGTGCACGGTGCAAGTCCCTTATAAACATTGTCAAGATAGACCTCTACTCCCTCTGGAGTCTGAACAGTAATACTGTGATTACTGTCTATTTTCTTTGTACTTATATTATTATTGTTATTACTTGCTGATGTAGATGGCGTTGGTGATGCAGAAGATTTTGGTTTTCCCGTTGCATTACTAACTCCATCAACAGATGCATTCTCATCTATAAGGTCGATATTAACTTCACTTTCTGGCTTTTCAACATCTAGTATGCCGTTATAAGATGTATAACCAGTAAGCTCAACACTTATCTTATATTCTCCATAATTTAGAGCCACAGGGCTATTGTAATCAACACTTGTACCATTAATATATAAGTCAGCCCCATAGGGTTCTATATTAAATGTAATATTGCCCACATTCTTAACTTCTTCTCTATATTCGCTAAAGTCAAGAGTTACCTCAGCTCCATCTTTTACAATAACATTTTTCACAGCATTAGTTCTTCCATTACTAAGCATCACACGATATGAGCCAACAGCAGCAGTAATCAGCATATTTTCCGTTACTGAAAGTATTATTTTATCGCCTACACTAACCATGCCGCCTAAAAATGGGGCATAATTAGCAAGTCTTATATACCCATGTCCCAAGGTACGTGTAACAGAATACACTTTAATGCCAATGCCTCTAATTGTAATTGTATCGTGATTATTAATTTCCATCATCTGTATTTTTTTGTCAAGAGTAGAAAAATATGTTAAGTCATTATACTGATATTTTCTTCCTGCAACATTTAAAGCTTTTTCATCACCGTCAAATGCAAATTTATCAACATTTTGATATTCCCATACATCATCAGGAACACTCATTGTTATAATATTTAACTTTTGTGTATCATAAACTACTTCCATTATCTGTCCAGGTTCTAATTCATCACCTGCGATGCTTTGCCCAAATTTATTAGTAATATCCGCAGTTGCATTGTAATCTAGTATAGTGTCAATATCACTATCCAGCTCACGTAAAGTCACCTGTTGTAAATCCAAGTCAATATTAGTGACTACTCCTGTCATTGTATATGTCTGCACTTCTTCAACAATATCAGCTTTATTGTTGTTATTAATATTTCTGGCTCGCTTTCTGACACTGACATTACATGATGTAGAGACTGACAAAACAAGCATAAAAATAATAAACATGGCAATTCTTTTATTATAAAACCTGTTTAACAACGCAGTTTCTCCTCCTTTATCCTATGAATAATAATATTTTTTTATATTATACTACAAATTCGCTTAAATTAAAAGCTTTTTTACTTCTTTAAGAAAATTAAGTCGCTCTTTTTCCTGATTGCATATACGGCGCAGTTTTTCAAAGTTTTTAGCAGACATCCACGATTTTTTTCCATTATAATAAAAATTTACCAACTTCCAATATTTTTCTGGATAAAGCAAAAGTGCATATAAAACTTTCTGCTCTTCTTTTTCAAGTTTTCTTTCTTTTATATAAGCCTCTATTATCTGAATACCTGTATTCAAATTCCAGCTATTTTTTTCCATAACTTTTCTTATAAAATCATATAAATCAATTACTTGCAAACCTATATCTGCTTTTTCAAAATTTGTAGTTATAACATGGTTTTCAGACAGCAGTATATTGTGATAATTATAGCTTCCATGCATAATCCTTCCTTCTTTTACTGTATTGTCAAATAGTTTGTCATAACCGCTCTCTTTTAAAAATTCCTCTGCTTTTTTCCCCTGTTCAAAAAAATTTTGATAAGAATTTAAAAGACATATCTCCATTTCATTTTTCTGTCTTTTTTCACGTATATAGCTGTGCACTTTCTTTATTTCTCTATTGTGGCGCAAAAAAAGACTCTTTATATCCAATTTATTTGTTTTAACAAGAGGTGTATATGTACTATACTGTCTCATTATCATTATTTTATGTAAAATAGCCATATTAGAAGATGCAAGCAATACTTTTTGTACGTCTTTTATATCACACTCTTCACCATTATACCACCTCTTCATAAGCCATTTGCCACCGCTTCCATCATCTGTAAGCAATTCGTTGTCAGTATTAGGTATAGCATAATCTACATTCCCATAGCCCTTATCAAGTAATAACTTCTTAATCTCTTCTTCAAACAAAAGCCTTTTTTTATTTGCTGTATACATTTTTATCATATATATGCCTTTATTTGTATCTAAAAGAATAGCTCCCCTTATTCTATGTTTGGATTTCACTGTTACAGGATATTTTTTAATTACTTCATCAAGCCTGTCATCCATAATGCCTTCTCCTTCCCTCACGAATTACGATAATTAATCCTATGCAAAAAGAAGAAAAAAAGAACCGTTATACCTAATATCTTTGGTATAACGGTTTTGAAACATCATATTATATTATTGTTACATAAGCAGATACTATGCCAGTGCATCTACAAGTTTCTGTACAGCTTCAAGTGCTTCATCAGGAAGTTTGTCATAGCCGCCATTTTTCTCTGAAAATCCTTTAACAGCATCTAAACGGTTCAGCATAGCATTCTTAAGTGCATTCTTGTAGCTTTCATCATTGAGGTCTGGAACGAAGCCTTCCCACTCCATGATTTCAATATCATCGAAGTTGCCCCACTTCTTAAATTCTGCCTTTTTCTCTACGATAGCTTCAAGTATGCCAAGTGTATCTTTAGGCTGTACTTTCTTGCCCATAAAATCACCTGTATTAACGATATAGCAGTCAACATTCTTCTCTTCTACTAACTTCTTAAACTTCTCATAATCATTTACAAGAGGATAAGTTCTAAATGGGTTAGCATAAGGAACTATGCGGAGGGCATTTAAATCTGTGCCTGCTGCAACACGTTCTGCTGTAGAAGTTTTTGTAGCAAGTGTAGCACCCATAACTGACGCTAAAGCTGAGCCTTTTAACTTAACTACAGGAGGGATTGCAGGGTCTTTCATAATCCAAATAATTGAATTAACAGGTGAGTTAATCTTGTCCACACGGTTTGGAGACCAAAGTTTAGATTTAATAGCACGACCATTGCCGTTGCGAATATCCTCTGTAACTAATTGAATTTTGCCATCCTCATCCATTGTAGCTGAACAATTCTGCGCTGTAAGAAGATACTTATTGTCAGGGCAGCCTGTAGGATAATCTGCTGTCTTATCAAAATAAGTAGGCTCAAGAGCTATAGATGCACATGTGTCTGAATTAATTATAAATGCGTCATCATGAAGAACTGTAATAGCATTATCACCATATTTATTATTGTGCTTAGCATGTGTAAGTGTAGATTTTCCAGAGCCTGAAAGACCAAACACAGATGCAACATACTTGCTTCCATCAGGAAGTGTGTACTCTTTCTGTCCGCCATGGCATGATGCATAACCATTGCGGTTTGCGATTGCCCATGCCATTGTAAGTGTGCCTTTCTTATGCTCACCAAAATACTTCATACCAAGAATTGCAGCACAGTTTTCATTAGTGTCAAAATAGCAAAGTGTCTGAGGGTCACTTAAACAGCTGTAGTCAACATCTGGAGCAGGTACAGGAGCCCACTGAGGGTCAGAGAAGATATAAATATCAGCTTCCTTGCCATCTCCAACAGGTTTTGATTCCTTGTACATCTTTACATAGTCATCTGACATATACTGGAAGTTAAGCATCCAGTTATACATAAGCATTTCTTCTCCTTCTGGAATAAGAAGATGTGCTTTAACCATAAATTCAGGGTCAAGACCAACAAATACCTGTGCATGATATAACTTTTTAAAACGTGTTTTGTAGATAGCGTCCATTACTACCTTATCAAGCTTGACCTCATCAACACCAGGATATCCTTTAATACGGCGTGCAGCTGCATAACGTCCTGTTACTGCACCATCATTAAATAATAATACCTTAGCGTCTGTGTCAAGACCAAATTCCTCTCCTCTGTAAACAGGCATATCAGTAACGATTGCACCTGGTGTATTCTTTGCCAAGTTATAAGCCTCTTTAAGAGTGTTTACCTTTACTACATTGTTGCCATAAAAAGCACCTTCAATAATAGAACGGGTTCTTGAAAAACCGACTTTGCCAGCACCAATTTCATCTAACTTGTAATTAGCTTTTGTTGCCATTTCCTTAGCCTCCTTTTAAAATTATAGACAAATATATCTACTTTTTTATCTAAGTATAAATTTTTTATTTAAAAAAGTCAATGACAAAAAAGGTTTATTTACAGATATTTATTATACACAGAACATTTACGGTCAAATAGTAATAAAAAAAGTTAGTAAAATTTGAATAAGTGTTGTAAAAAATATTGTAATATGATAAACTATAAATTAGAGATTTCAGAAAATTAAATATAGAGTGGTGTACCACCCAGCATTGTGCCACCAATGCCAGGTAAAGATATGGTAACGCACTACCACACCAATACAGCCGTAACTGCGATACACACAATAGTATTATACTGTATTTTAAGTATATTTACAACTTAAACGTGTGTATAACAGATTTTCTAATATTTTAACATAGATATAATTAATGTAAGAAGGGGCTTAAAGTGTGGACGCATACTAATAACCCCTTTATATTTCTGAATTTCTCGCAAATAAAACATACCCTTGTGATGTAAATTATTACAAGGGTATATAGCGAGAGGAGCAGATTGACATTACTAATTGTATAATATTTCTTGCAGTGCTTTCCATTATAACAATTCCAGTCTTATGGATTTATTGTTTTATTAAATGGATACTTAATTGCTGTAAAAACAAAAAGCTGTCATTTATGGATTGTCTTATGTTTGACCAGTTTGAAGACATCAGCAAGGAAGAATTAAAAGAATTGAGTGAACAGTTACACAATTTCTAAGAAAAAGAGCAAGCATTAGCTTGCTTCTTTTCTTACATATACATATGATTTATTCTATGTCTACTGTTGTTTTACTTACATTTTAAAAATTTTTCTGATAAAATATTATTATGTTAGGGTCAAAATATCTTTTGTCATAACATAGTATTATCAGATGTATATATATCACTTTTAAACTAGTACCTATGCCACAATGGTAGAACGGAGGAATTTTATGTATAAAAAAGGAGAATATGTTGTAAAAGCAACAGATGGTATTTGTCGTATTGAGGATATTATAAATATGGACACTAATATTACAAAATCTAAAAAACTGTACTATTTAATGGTTCCAGAGCATGAGAAAAAAGCAAGGTTATATGTTCCTGTTGAAAAGGAAAACAGCACTTGCCGGAAGATTATGACAGAAACAGAGGCATGGGCATTAATTGATAACATTCCACAGATAGACACAGTGTGGATTCCTGATGATAAAACAAGAGAACAAAAGTATAAAGAAGCTCTCCAAAGCTGTAACCCTGTAAAACTTGTGGGTATTATTAAAAATATGTATATAAGAAAAAAAGAAAGAATATCTAAGGGTAAGAAAAATACGGCTGTTGACGAAAGATATTTTAAGATTGCTGAAGAAACTTTATATGCCGAGCTTGCATTTGCAATAGGGCGTAAAAAGGAGGATATGACAGAGATTATTACTGAAAGAATCAAAAGCATTAACTAAAGAGTCATTATCTATAGCTGTTAGAATGCATAATAACCGCTCTAGCTTAAAGCTTAAGCGGTTTATCGCATTTAAAGATTTAGGTTAAACTTGGAATATCTACTTGAATAGCAACATCTGCATTATAATCTGTGCCATCTATACCAAACCCAAATATTGCATAAAATTCTTTCCAGTATTCATCAATATCTGCCATATCTTTTATATTATTATCAGAAATACTGTCCCACAGTTTAAGCATTTCTTCTTGTACGTCACTTCTCATTTCATAGTCGTCCATGCGTATCAGGCGTCTATCATCTACTGGTATTTCTCCTTTTATGCTAATGCGGTCATGCATAAGTCTGTACATCTGTTCAATACAGCCCTCGCAAATTCCTTTTTCTTTCATCACTTTAAGCAATAGTGATGTATATAATGGAACTAT
This sequence comes from Lachnoclostridium sp. UBA3320, assembly GCA_002361175.1. Taxonomy (GTDB): domain Bacteria; phylum Bacillota; class Clostridia; order Lachnospirales; family Lachnospiraceae; genus Butyribacter. The sequence goes on from DESG01000128.1 coordinate 29,318, forward strand.
TGGAATCGCTGCACTAGATTGAGTAACTACTGCTTTATTAATAGAAACATAAGCTTTAAGGTCTGGATATTTTGAGTCTAATTCATCTGCTGTTCTATATAAATCAGCTTTTGCCTTGCCTATAGTCCCATTGTAATAAATTGGATGTGTAATATCTGGCCCTATATAAGAATATGCAACTGTAAGTGCATCTTTTTCAAGTACATCTGCATCTTTTAACGCTTTTATCCAAAGTTTCCAATCTTCTCCGCCCATAACTTTAACTGTAGCATCTATCTCTTCTTTTGTTGCAGCAGGTATAGTTGCTTCAGAAATTTTATTTGTCATAAGGTCTATTGTTTTATTTGTATACTCTTTATCTGTTGTTTTAAGGACAGAGCGGTAAGTGATGCCATCTGGCGCAGTTCTTTTTGGAGCAGCGATACTGTATATTACCATATCAGCTTTGCCCCAATCTTTTTTAATAAGTTCTATAACTTTGTCTTTCATTTCCTTAGAGTATGCATCACCATTTAAAGACTTTGCATAGTATCCGTCAGCTGTTGCAAATTCTTCAAACGCTGCTGTATTGTACCATCCAGCTGACGCAGTGCGTTTTTCCTTACCTGGTTTGTCAAATATTATGCCAATGGTATCTGCACCATACACATATGTAGCAGCAATTCTGCTTGAGATACCATATCCCATTGATGCTCCTATAATTAAAACTTTTTTATATCCATCTGCTTTAGGCTGTGATTTAATATAATCTATCTGTTGTTTTATTGCTGCTTTGCATCCTATTGGATGTGCTGTTGTACATATAAATCCTTTTACTCTTGGATTAACAATCATTGTTTTTTCCTCCATTTGAAAATTTGCATTAAAAGACGAGCAAAACATAGGGATAGTATATTTCATTTATCTTAAAAAATCAATAAAATTTTTGTTGAATATAATCCAAATTATGTTAAAATTAATAGGTAGGCTGATTTGCTTTTAAATAATTTTTATTAGGAAGAGAGGGTGTTATGAGGGACATTTTAATTAAAAAGTTTGTAGAAGTTTTCGGTGATGCTGATGGAGCAGAGGTTTTTTTTGCACCAGGGCGTGTTAATCTTATCGGGGAGCATACCGACTATAATGGCGGACATGTATTTCCATGCGCACTTACAATAGGAACTTATGCTGTTGCACGCAAAAGAGATGATAAGAAATTGCGTTTTTATTCTATGAATTTTGAAAAATTGGGTATGATAGAATCAAGCCTTGATGATTTAAAGTTTGACAAAAGTGCAGGCTGGACTAATTATCCAAAGGGAGTTATGTGGGCTTTTAATGAGAAAGGATATAAAGTTGATTGTGGTTTTGATATACTGCTCAATGGCAATATTCCAAATGGTTCAGGATTGTCATCATCAGCTTCTGTTGAGATTGTTACAGGATATATTTTAAGTGAAATATTAAAATTGAATGTACCAAATAAAGAACTTGCAATTATTGGACAGTATTCAGAAAATAATTTTAATGGTGTCAACTGTGGCATTATGGACCAGTTTGCTATTGCGATGGGCAAAAAAGACAATGCCATTTTCCTTGATACTTCTGATTTATCTTTTGAATATGCACCAATAAAGCTTGATGGTGCAAAGATTATTATTTCAAGCAGTAATAAAAAGCGTGGTCTTGGTGATTCTAAATATAACGAAAGACGTGCAGAATGTGAGGAAGCACTTAAAGAAATTCAGGCTGGCATGGGAATTAATTCACTTGGAGACCTTAGTGAGGACCAATTTGAAATGACAAAGATGGCAATTAAAGATGAAAATCGCAGAAAACGTGCGAAACATGCTGTGTATGAAAATCAGAGGACAATTAAGGCTGTAAAAGCACTTAAAGATAATAATATAGAACTGTTTGGAAAGCTTATGAATGAATCACATATATCACTTCGTGACGATTATGAAGTTACAGGCATTGAACTTGACACACTTGTAGAAGAAGCATGGAAAATAGATGGTGTCATAGGTTCACGTATGACAGGTGCAGGTTTTGGCGGCTGCACTGTAAGTATTGTAAAAGATGATGCAGTTGATACATTTATTGAAAAAGTTGGCAGTGCTTATAAAGACAAGATAGGTTATGCGGCTGATTTTTATGTAGTTGAGATTGGTTCAGGACCTTGCAGACTGTAACAATTTTGGTATAGGCAAGTAAGCAGCTGATATAGTTATATTTTATATAATTGTATCAACTGTTTATTTTTTTGCTTATTGATAGCAATAGCTTATTGTGGTACAATATACGTAAATACATGTTATAGAGTGGTTTACAATACGCTTATATTTTAAATTTAGAATTTACATATTCAAAACTGGAGGAAAACATGAAACGTGTAGTAGTAACTGGAATGGGGCTTATTACCCCTATTGGAAACACTATAGAAGAATTTTGGAAAAGTATTCATGCGGGAAAAGTTGGCATCGGTCCTATAAGGAATTTTGACACGTCTTCCTATAAGGTAAAACTTTCAGCAGAAGTTACAGACTTTGATGCAAAAGCTTATATGTCTTCTAAGGACGCAAAGAGGATGGACAGGTTTAGCCAGTTTGCTGTAGCAGCTGCCACACAAGCGGTAAAACTCTCTGGACTTGACATAAGTAAAGAAGATGCATACAGGATTGGCGTGTCTATCGGTTCAGGAACAGGCAGTCTTATGGGAATAGAGAGAGAATTTGAAAAACTTCTTGCTAAAGGGCCAACACGTATAAATCCACTTACTGCACCTATGGTACTTGGAAATATGGCAGCAGCTAATGTTGCAATGACATTTGGATGTAGGGGCAAATGTATTGATGTTGTAACAGCTTGTGCAACAGGTACTAATTCAATAGGTGAAGCTTTCAGAACGATACAGTATGGTGAGGCAGATGTTGTCCTTGCAGGTGGTGTTGACAGTTCTGTAAGCAAATTTGGAGTTGCTACATTTCAAGCACTTACTGCACTTTCCACATCTGATAATCCTTTACAGGCTTCTATACCATTTGACAAAAAAAGAGATGGTTTTGTTACAGGGGAAGGAGCTGGTGTTTTGGTACTTGAGGAGCTTGAACATGCACTTAAAAGAGATGCACATATATATGCTGAAATTGGCGGCTATGGAGCTACGTGTGATGCAAGCCATCTGACTGCACCTCTTGAAGACGGTTTGGGAGCGGCTAAAGCTATGGAATATGCTATTAAAGATGCAGGACTTTTGCCTGATGATATAGACTATATCAATGCACATGGTACAAGCACTCCTATGAATGATAAAATTGAAACAAGAGCTATAAAACTTGCATTTGGAAACTACGCATACAAAGTAAAAATCAATTCTACAAAGTCGATGATAGGTCATTTATTTGGGGCTGGTGGAGCTGTTGAACTTATTACATGCATCTTATCAATTAATGAAGGCTATATACATCAAACTGTAGGATTAATTGATGATGACCCTGAATGTGACCTTGATTATACAAAAGGAACTGGTATATATATGCCAGTTAATGTAGCTGTAAGTAATTCTCTTGGATTCGGAGGACATAATGCAGCAATCCTTGTAAAGAAGTATTGATAATAGGTCTCGTTATAACCAGAAGGGAGTGGTGATATATGAGTGAGAAAAAAGAACCAAAAGATGGTCTGTCAAATGTTTCGCAAAAAGAACTTTTGACTTTAATGAATTCTTCAGAATATGCTATGTTTATTGCAAAATCTGGCTCTAAGATGGAACTGATTTATGCCAATGATAAATTCTATTCTATGCTTCAGTATACACATGATGAATACATTGAAAAATTTGGCAATAGTCTTATGGCAACTGTGCTTGATGAGGAGAAACAAAAACTTCGCAATCTTATAGCTCGTCAAGCGGCAGCAGGAGGCTCTTTAAAGCTTGAGTATAGAGCAGTTAGGAAAGATGGCTCGATTGCATGGCTCTCTCTGTCTGCTAAAGCTGTAGTCAGTGAAAACAACTTTATTTATTATAGTTCTTGTCTTGATATAACAAAGAGTAAAAAAACACTTGATGATATATATAATGCAAAGCGTGAAATAGACGTTATGGCAAACAGTATACCAGGCGGTGTGATTAAAGTGAGAATGTCTGATTTCAAAATTATATATGCCAATGATGGTTTCTTTATACTTTCAGGATATTCAAGGTCAGAGTTTCAAATGGAATTTGGCGGTTACTATGATAGTATATTATATCCTGCTGATATTGAACTAGTAAAAAAATATATAAAACTTGCAATCGAAAATCACGGTTTACTTGGATTTGAGTGTAGGTTGTCAATTAAAAACGGTGAAGTAAAGTGGGTTTATGTAAACGGCAGAAGGATTGATGACGACAACGGGCAGCCTGTTTACCTCTGTATACTGACAGATATTACAGCTAAGAAAAATATCGAAGCAGAATTTAATGACAATGTAAAAAGAGCAGAGGTTATTGCTGGTTTCTTAAATGCTATAATATGGACTTATGATATAGCATCTAACAATATCAAACACAGTGGAAAGCTTGAACCAACATATCCACAAGAGCATCATATGAATAATTTTAATGAAGTAAGATATATTATGAAGATGATGCATCCAAATGATATCAAAAAGTTTAAGTATAATTTAAAACAGTTAAAAGAAAGAGAATGGCAGACACAGGAAGTATACCTTATTAAAAATAATACTGGCGTTTTTCAGAATATGGAGATAAGTGCTATTTCTTTATGTGATGGCAGCCCTAAACCAAGTAAAATATATGGCATGATAAGGTTGAAAAATGCAAATGAAACTGGTACAAATGCTGCCATAGAAGAAACTAAAAATAATAACAGGCTTATCACACTTGCTAAGACATCAAAATCAAAAGCAGAGGATTACATAACTGGACTTATGCCATACTCCTCATTTTTAACTAAAGTTGATAAGGTTCTTAAATGCAGGAATGAGAAAGACCAATATGCAATAGTATGTGCTGATATAAATGAATTTTTGAAGTTTAGTCACCACTATGGCTTTTCAGTAAGTAATCAAATACTAAAAGCTTTTTCAAAAATTATTATGGGTACTATTGCCAAAAATGGAATATGTTCACGTGTTGATGGAGATTATTTTGTGGTAATGTTTAAGTATAATCAACATAAGGAGCTTATGAAAATTATGTCATCTATGGTGCGTGCTAAAGAAGAATTTGATAAAGCAGATGGCAATGTACGTTTTGGAACTACTACGGGTATATATCTTGTGCAGCCAGAAGATGATGAACTTGCTGATATGCTTGGAAAAGCGGATTTAGCCAGAAGAAGTATCAAAGGGCTTATGGGCGACCACTATGCAATATATACAGAAGATTTACAAAACTATAAATTTAAAGAAGATGAAATTATAGATGAGATTTACAATGCCATGAGGACTAGAAATATTGAAATATGTTTTATACCAAGAATATATAAAACTAAGGAAAATATTACAGGCTGCAAAGCAATACCAAGAGTTCTTTTAAAAGATGGGCAGTATATTGAATCTGTAAGACTGTTAAAGTTTATAGAAAGAGGTGGCAAGCTTAACGAATTTGCATTTGTTACTCTATTTTCTGTATGTGCTAATATGGGTGCATGGAAGATGCAGGGACATAAGACAGTACCTCTTTCCATTGAAATTACTGCAAGTGAACTTTCAATGCAAAACGCCGTAGATATAATTGATGAAATAGTCATCAGAAAAAACCACCTCGAACCCAATCAGATTATTTTTGAAATCCATGAGAGGTATTTTGCAGAAGGTACTACTATTTTTGATATGAATATAAAAGCATTGTGTCAAAAAGGATATCAAGTTGTCATAAGTCGTTTTGGTTCTGACCACACTGCAGTTGATACTATTAGAAGGCTGCCTGTTACAGGTATTAAATTTCATGGTGGCTATTTCAATGAGCATATGAACAACCATCGTGAAAAAATTATGTTCAAGAAGATAACAGAAATGGCTAAAGAGCTTGGTCTTTCAGTGACATGCGGCGGTATTCAGACAAAGATGCAAGAGACATTTGCAAAAGAAATAGGCTGTGATGTTTTTGAAGGTGATATGTACTATGGTAAAGTAAGATACGATGTTTTTGAAAAAATTTTTTTGACTAGTTAGGAGGTTTTAAAAATGTTTGGATATTTTAAGAAACTTTTTTGTGTTGTTTTAGCAGCAGTTATGCTTACAACAGCAGCCACATCACCATATACGGCAATGGCAGCAAGTCCTGCAAGACCATCATTTAAATTAGTTAAACGTGCTAAAAAGTCAGTTACTATTAAAATAAATAAAACAAAAAATGCAACAGGATATCAGATATTTATTGCTAATTCCAGAAATGGAAAGTATAAGCAGACAGCAGCTTCAAGGATACGCATGGTAAAAATTACAAAACTAAAGAAAAACAAAGTTTATTATATAAAGATAAGAGCTTTTAAAACTGTTGGCTATCATATAACTTATGGCAAATTTTCTAAAGTTATGAAGATAGACAAATATGGCAAGAAAAAACCTGTGCCATCTATAACACCAGATGTACCAACAGGCTCAGCGATTGATGAAACACAAGAACCATCTGAGACATTAATTCCAGAGCAAGACACAGAACAAACACAGATGCCAGAGCAAACCTTAGCACCAGAACAAACAATTTAAATATATTAAAAAGGAGATAACTAATGTTAGATATTAAATTTCTAAGAGAAAATCCAGATATAGTTAAACAGAATATTAAAAATAAATTTCAAGATGAAAAGCTTCCACTTGTAGATGAAGTAATTGAGCTTGATTTAAAGTCTCGCAAAGCAAAACAAGAAGCAGATGAACTCCGTGCTTCAAGAAAAAAAGTGTCCAAAGAAATAGGTGCTTTAATGGCACAAGGCAAGAGGGAAGAAGCAGAGGCTAAAAAGGAAGAAGTTAATAAAAATGCTGCACGTCTTGAAGAATTGTCTGTGGAGGAGAAAGAACTTCAAGAAAAAGTCAAGAAGATTATGATGGTGATTCCTAATATTATTGACCCAAGTGTACCTATTGGAAAAAATGACAGTGAAAATGTTGAAATTGAAAGATTTGGTGAACCTTTGGTTCCTGATTTTGAAATACCATACCACACAGAAATTATGGAGTCATTTAATGGTATAGATATAGATGCAGCGGGCAGGGTAGCAGGCAATGGTTTCTATTATCTTATGGGTGATATAGCAAGGCTTCATTCAGCCGTTATATCATATGCCAGAGATTTTATGATAGACAGAGGATTTACTTACTGTGTACCACCTTTTATGATAAGAAGTAATGTTGTAACTGGAGTTATGAGTTTTGCTGAAATGGATGCAATGATGTATAAAATTGAAGGTGAGGATTTATATCTTATTGGAACAAGCGAACACTCCATGATAGGTAAATTTATTGATACAATTACAGAAGAAAAGGAGTTGCCAAAAACTTTGACAAGCTATTCACCATGTTTCCGCAAAGAAAAAGGTGCACATGGAATAGAAGAAAGAGGTGTATATCGTATTCATCAGTTTGAAAAACAGGAGATGATTGTTGTATGTAAACCAGAAGAAAGTCCTATGTGGTTTGACAAGCTCTGGCAGAATACAGTTGATTTATTCCGTTCTCTTGATATTCCAGTACGTACCTTGGAATGCTGTTCTGGCGACCTTGCAGACCTTAAAGTTAAATCTGTTGATGTAGAAGCATGGTCTCCTAGACAAAAGAAATATTTTGAAGTAGGGAGCTGTTCAAATCTTGGTGATGCACAGGCAAGACGACTTCAGATACGTGTACGTAAAGAAGATGGCAGTAAATATTTTGCACACACGCTTAATAATACTGTGGCAGCGCCGCCACGTATGCTTATTGCTTTCTTAGAAAATAATCTTGAAGAAGATGGCAAAGTGCGTATACCAGAAGTATTAAGACCTTATATGGGAGGTAAAGAGTTTTTAAGCAAATAAACATAAATTCAGCAAATCCTTTGTAATTATTATATGATGAATTTGATAAATTGGTTTATATTTAATATGGAGGGATATTTGATGAAACTGGAAAATAATATAAATAAAAATATCACTGAAATACGAGAGTGTAAACAGTGCGGACGTTCTTTAGATAAAGATTATAACGATGATTTGTGTCCAGCATGTAAAGAAATGAATCTTTTTGCAGAGGTAAAAGAATATATTCGCTTAAATGATGTAAAAGAGATGGATGTTGCAAGACACTTTGATATACCTATATCCAAGGTTAGAAAATGGATTAAGCAGGGAAGAATAGAATATAAAATGCCAGATGGCAAAACTGTATCAGGTGTCAAGTGTCGAGTATGTGGTAAAAAAATAGAATTTGGCATTATATGTCCAGAGTGTCTTAGACGTCAAAAACTTAAAGTTATAGCAAAACAGGAACAATCACAGCCAGAAGAAATGCGTTTTCTTGGTGAAAGGCAGGCAGTGAAAGATAGTTAAGAATAGCAAAAGGGGATATTTATTTAGATATCCCCTTATTGTAATTGATAAGAAGTCTTACAACACGGCTATAGCTTTTTATTCCATCTTTAATACCATTTATTTTAAGGTTACTATCTAACAGTTTATTGGCAACCGTTTCAACTGTTTCTGTTTTAAAGAGTGATGTCTGGTTGACCTCTTCCCACGCATCTGCTGTGAGAAATATATTATCATTGGCAACATTTTCTTTTACCATAGTACGTGCATTCCATTCATCTTCACTTGCATTGCTCCTAAAGTCATTCGCTACATAATTTAGCACATTTAAATAGCCACAGTATTGGAAAAATAAATCATCAGATTCTGTGCATGCCATAAATGCAATAAAATTTGCTTCATCTTCATATATGTAACCCTTTAAGTGTGCCAGTTCATGACATATAGTATATGGCATATTAGTTATATACATCTCTGTGTTATAGTTAGCTTCTAGTGTAAATGGAAAAAATATCCCCAGAAGATATTGTTGACTCATAAATTTTGAAAAGTATATCCTCTTAGGCTTTGGATAATATCCAGATAGATTTAAATACCTTTCTCCAAGTTTTTGCATACTCTTTATGCATTCAGCATACATCGCATTCCAGTCTTTATCGTATATAATTTCTCCTTTACTGTCACGCTCAAATTGGTCTGAAAGAAAGTTAAGCTTTTTTACAATATTTTCACGCAGATTTAAAAGTTCTTCAAAACCATACTCTTTTGTTGATTCCATATACTGTGATTCAAATGTTGATGCATGGTAAAGTATAAAACAATTTAAAGTTTGGATTAGCAATACGCATACAACAATCCAGCTTATTATATTCCAGTATCTTTTCCTTATTAATTTTAGCTTGTCTTGCTTTAAAAATCCAAGGAAAAATATAACTATGCCAACTATTATTAATAAAAATGCAAGTATTATAAGTTTTTCTCCGACAGAAAAAGGAAAAATGCTTATAAAACGACTATATGTATTAATCCATACTGGCATTATATTAGCTATATACCAATCCGAAAACGTCTGGCTGTTCCATGATAGTATATTTAAAAATATAGTGAACACCAAAATTCCCAATTTTACAATATGTTGCCGCATAATATCACCTGTAAATACGTTTTTCTTATTGTATCATTGATATATGTTAATTTAATGTCTTTATTAAAAAAACCCTGACAGTGCCAGGGCTTTTTTAAATTATCTTCCACTCATATAAACTTTTCCTGCTTCAGCTTTAATTCCTTTGTAATAGAACAGCTCGTCAATAGTAACTAATTGATAGCCTTGTTTTATAAGTCTTGGAACAAGTTTTTGAACAGCTTCAGCTGTTGAAGGGTATAAATCATGCATAAGTACAATGTCACCATCTTGTATAACCTTGCACTCTTTTAATACAGATTTTGCATCTCTGCTTTTCCAGTCTTCTGTGTCTACACTCCAGTAGATCATAGGAACTTTTATATTGTTGCGCATATTGTCATTGATATTGCCTCCTGGTGGTCTTAAATTAGAAAAGCTGCACTCGATAGCATCTTTTATAACATCTCTGCTTTTTCTTAATTCTTCTTTCATCTGCTTTGTTGTAACTTGTGTCAGATTGGTATGGTTGTAAGTATGTGTAGCTATCTCATTACCCTGCTCATATGCCTGTTTTACCATATCTTCATATGTTGGAACTCTGCTTCCGACAACAAAAAATGTTGCGCATGCATCATACTTTTTAAGTACCTTTAATATTTTACTTGTTACTGGAGTATATGGTCCATCATCAAATGTAAGTGCCACCATAGGTTTAGATGAATCAAGCCCATCTCTTAGCCATCTTTTTTTCCCTTTTGCTGCCACAGTGTTTACTGCTTCTTTCTGGTCATCACTCTGTTCCTGTTTTTCATTTTTTTCTTTATTTGCAGTTTCATTTTTATTATCTGAAGGAGCGCCAGCTTCCACGACATTATCACCATTACCATTGTTATTTTTATTTAATCCTGCCAATTTAAAAGCAAGTATGGTTAAAACTACAACAAGCACAAGCCCTGTGCCAAAAAGTATAATTCGTGCTTTTAATTCATTCTTTCTTTTCCTTTGACTCATAAGGCTTCTTACCCGATATGATTCCTGTGCAAAAATATCGTTCTGATTTTTGCTATCTTTTTTCCTATAACCCATTACCGTTCCCTCCAAATTTTTAGTTAGTACTTTAATTATTCTACAAAAAGCTGTGGCATCTATTTTATAATAGCATATTTCTTTTAAAATTATTTTAAAAAATTATTACATTTTTGTCAATTTTTGTTACTTTAACTACGGTGCCAACATACCACCAAACATACCAGATATTACACATATCATCGCACCTGTTATAATTTCAGGACTGACTGCTAATTTATTTCCCATAAACCACACACCAGCGAGTACTATAACTGCAAAATAAGCGGCACTGACTGTTATACCCCATATAAATTTATGTTTGCTTGCTTTCCTTCCTGCCATAAAACCGCCAAAAAAATTTGATATTATGTAAACAACTGTAATACATCCACCTACAACTCCAGCACCTGCACCCGTTTTCCATATTACTACTGACATAACAGCCAGAAGTAATGCACTTGCTATAAACATCCCTGATAATATTATAACATAGTTTATAACATTTTTTTTATCCATATTTATTCCCCCATTAATTCTTGTTAATCATATTTATACTTTTCTGGCACAAAATATGACAACTGTGTTATACTAAATATCAAAATAAAAAAGCCAATAAATAAAAAAGGAGAGAAAACATGAAATATATTGACTTACACACACATTCAAATTATTCTGATGGAACGTGTTCTCCTGCTGAACTTGTAATAAAAGCTGTACAAAAGGAGTTGGCAGCTTTTGCCCTTACAGACCACGACACAGTTGCTGGCATTGATGATGCTATAAATGCAGTAAAAGAACAGGATGCTCCCATCAAATTTATACCAGGCATTGAACTTTCTGTAGCATACAAGGAAAAAGACATACATATCGTAGGGTTATTTGTAAACCATCATAACAGTGCATTAAAAAAAGCAGCATCACTTATAATAAAACGACGTGATGACCGCAACCTTGAAATGGTGGAAAATCTTAAAAAAGTTGGCATTCCAATAACTATTGAAGCACTTACAGAAAATAATCCTGACACAGTAGTCACTAGAGCACACTTTGCAAGTTTTCTTGTAGAGAACAAAATAGTAGAAACTCCTGCAGAAGCATTTAAAAAATATCTTAATACAGATACTCCTTATTATGTACCACGCAAATATATAGAGCCAGAAGAAGGAATAGAGCTTATTAGAAATGCTGGTGGTGTTCCTATACTTGCACACCCACTTCATTACAAATTAAAAGAAAGTGAACTTGAAAAATTAATTAAAAGATTGACACTTGTAGGATTAATGGGTATTGAAACGCTTTATTCAAACCACTCCGTGGCAGAAGAAGCATATACAAAGAAATTGGCACGAAAATATAATTTATTACCAAGTGGTGGTTCTGATTTTCATGGAGACAATAAGCCTTCAATAGACATGGGTACTGGCAGGGGAAACCTTGCTGTTCCATATAAATATTTAGAAACACTTGCAAACGCCTGTAATTATCCACTGTAACGTTTAAAGATGCCGGATGCATTATAGCAAGTAGTTTGCATCCGGCGCAGTAAAAGATGCAATTAGCTTTCACTGCTTTGCTTGTCTATTTCTACGATATTTTCTTTTTTCATAGGTATACGACAGTTTTTGTTATTGCCAAATTCTACAATGACTACTTCTTCCATTATATCTATTACAACGCCAAAAAATCCGCTTGATGTAAGTATACTGTCTCCTACTGCGAGTGTTGTTAGAAGTGCAGCACGCTCTTTCTGCTGTTTTTTCTGAGGTCTGATTGCCAAAAACCAAAATACACCTATAATAACTGCATAAATAAGAATCACGCTTATAAAGCTTCCTCCACTTGCTGTCTGTTCACTTGCTACTACTGGTATTAAATTCATTCTATTGCCTCCTTGAAATTTTTTAATTTTTTATTTTTATATTCTTTATAACAGCCTTTTTCTATTGCATCTCTAATTTCTTCCATAAGTGTATTATAGAAATAAAGGTTGTGTGTTACCATAAGCCTTAATCCAAGCATTTCTTTTGCTTTAAGAAGATGTCTTATATATGCACGGCTATAAGTTTTACATACAGGGCAGTTGCATGTTAAATCAAGTGGTTTGTCATCAAGTTCATATTTCTTATTTAAAAGATTCATTTTTCCAAAGTTAGTGTATGCGTGTCCATGCCTTCCATTTCTTGCAGGATAAACACAGTCAAAAAAATCAACCCCACGTTCCACAGCTTCAAGAATATTTTCAGGAGTTCCTACACCCATAAGATAAACAGGCTTGTTTTCTGGAAGATATGGCACAGTACTTTCAATTATATTGTACATTTGTTCATGACTTTCACCCACAGCAAGACCTCCAATAGCATAGCCATCAAGCTCCATATCTGCTATTCTCTTGGCATGTTCTATGCGTATGTCTTCAAAAGTTCCGCCTTGGTTAATGCCGAATAAAAGCTGTGACTTATTTAATGTTGTATCAAGATTATTTAATCTGTCCATCTCTTTTTTACATCTTACAAGCCATCTTGCTGTTCTATCCACCGAAGCTTGCATATATTCTTTTGTTGATGGATAAGGCGGACATTCATCAAATGCCATAGCAATAGTAGATGCTATATTAGACTGTATCTGCATACTTTCCTCTGGACCCATAAAAATCTTTCTGCCATCTATATGTGAATTAAAATATACACCCTCTTCTTTAATCTTTCTAAGCTTTGCCAGCGAAAACACTTGAAAACCGCCAGAATCTGTAAGCACAGGTTTATTCCATGCCATAAACTTTCGTATGCCTCCCATATCTTTTACAATATTATCTCCTGGTCTTACATGAAGATGGTAAGTATTGCAAAGTACAACCTGTGTCTTAATAATTTGTAAATCCTGTGTAGAAACAGCGCCTTTCATTGCTCCATCTGTGCCAACATTCATAAATACAGGTGTTTGTATAGTTCCATGTACGGTTTCAAATTTGCCTCTTTTGGCGTTTCTATCTTTACATAATATCTTATACATGATTCCCCACTTCCTGTCAACCTTTACCAAAATTATTTGAAATAAATTTTAATACTATGACTACAAGCAGTACTGGCAATATAACACGTACAATAACAACAGCAATAAAACCTCCAAGCACAAGAAGAAGAGCTATAACAGCAATTATTATAAGGACAAAAATAAGTTTATGATACCATCTTATTTTTGGGTACATATGTCCATTTTCATACTGTCCATAATCTGTATTATCTGTATCTTCATTAAAAGCACCTCTTTTGTATTCATCTCTTGCCTGTTCTGTATAAAAATCCGCCATAGGTCCTTTGGATATTTTAAAACTATCTATTATTGTTCTTGCAATTAAATGTGGGTCTCCTAATGTTTCAAGTGCCTTTTCTTCAGATTCCTCGCCATTCTCAATATAGTCTTTGTAATACCGAATGTTTTCTTCTATCTCAGATGTCGGCAGATTACCTGCAAGGCTCTCTGCAAGCGTATCTAAAAATTTTTTCTTTGTCATCTAACCTCCAAATTATTATACAGTATGTTAAAAGCGCAAGTCATACGGCTTGCGCTTATATAACTACTAATATGACAGCTCAAAAAATAAAGAAATTTAAGCTTTACCAACTGAACCAAAGAGTTCCATTTTCTCTTTTACAGTAACTTTTATAGCTTCTGCACCTGGTGCTAAAAGTTTACGTGGGTCAAATCCTTTGCCTTGCAAATCCTTGCCATCTTCAATATACTTACGTGTTGCTTCCTGGAATGAAAGCTGGCATTCTGTATTAACGTTAATCTTTGCAACGCCAAGTGAGATTGCTTTCTTTATTTGGTCAGAAGGAATGCCTGTACCACCATGAAGTACAAGAGGCATATCACCTGTCTTAGCTTGTACTGCATCAAGAGTTTCAAAACTAAGTCCTTTCCAGTTTTCAGGATATTTGCCATGAATGTTGCCGATTCCTGCTGCAAGCATTGTAACGCCAAGGTCTGCAATCATCTTGCATTCATCAGGGTCTGCACATTCACCAGCACCAATTACGCCATCTTCTTCACCACCGATTGCGCCAACTTCTGCTTCAATAGAAAGTCCCAAAACATCACAAGCATGTACTAACTGTGTTGTCTTTGCAATGTTTTCTTCGATAGGATAGTGTGAACCATCAAACATTATAGATGAAAATCCTGCATTGATACATGCTTTTGCACCTTCAAATGAACCATGGTCAAGATGGAGTGCTACAGGAACAGTGATATTTAATTCTTCTAACATTCCATTCACCATTCCTACAACTGTCTTATAACCACACATATACTTGCCAGCACCTTCAGATACACCTAAGATAACAGGTGACTTAAGTTCCTGTGCTGTCTGAAGAATGGACTTTGTCCACTCTAAGTTGTTGATGTTGAACTGACCTACTGCATACTTGCCAGCTTTAGCTTTAGTGAGCATTTCTTTTGCTGATACTAACATAATTTAACCTCCATGTATTGACAAGCTTCATATGTGAAGCCGTAACAAAAAATTCCAAATTCATTATATACCATTTTGGATTAAAATGGAATAGAAATTATATAAAAAATATATAACTGGTTAGAAGTTGTTTAATTGCCAGTCTATACACTTTATATTATAAGTAAACTTGCTGCAAGTCCAAGCACGACACCACATATATTCAATCCTACATCAAACCATGAAAAGTGTCTGCCTTTTATAAATGGCTTTGTACTCTCATCTGCCCATGCCCAAAAAATTGCTGTTATAACGCCGTATATTATCTTTTTTTTCATATTCTTTAAAGCTATTACCAGCAACAGGATAAATACAAAAAACAAAAAGATATGTGCTGCCTTTCTCAGATGTGCATTAAGTTTATTGACATTTTTATTCAAAAATTTTAGTTTTTTGGCAAGCCCTAGACTTGCCTTTCCTGTGTGCTCGCCATCTTGGTGCGACAGATATGTCATAAAAATAAACCATAAAACTGTTAAGCATAAATATATATTCAAGCTCTGCCTCCTGTTGATATTCGCAATGTCAGATTGCGTGCTCTGGCGTACTGTATTTTCTAACTATATCAAGAAGTTCATTTTGTTGTTCTGGATACTGTTTTATAAGTTCATCAATCTGTTTGACTGTATTTGCTTTTATCTTTTCGTTATATTCAATCCTCTCACGCATTTTTTGTCTGCCTTGGTTAAGTTCATGGCGAATTTCGACCATTTCTTTGTCTTCTACTATAGCTATTGCCTGACTTATCCAGATATCACAATCCATAATATTCTTTTGACGCAGAAAATCTACAAGATTTTCACTATTAAAGTTGAGCTTGTCAGTATTTTCTCTAAACCGCCGTTCATATTCTTTCATTTTGCAGTATTCGTTCCACTTGCTTTCAAAGTCTTTTGCATCTTTAACACCATATTTTTCACGGTTATAGCTCATCATATTGACATTGTTGACATACTTTATCTTTACTCTGTTCATAAGACTTATTGCCTTATTAATTTTTCTGCCGTTAAGTACCATGTCACGTCTATTTTTATTTGATTCAGTAAAAATAACTGTTGCGGAAATTGCAGCAAGCAGTATCGTCCCAAGGTATGGAAATGTCATATCTACTTCAAGCGCATAATAAATTACAATAAATAGCACAAAAAGTGAAATTATCAGTATTGAAAGTCCTTTTGCCATAGCTTTTAAAGCATTTTGTTTTTCAAAGATTTCTTGTTTTTCATCATAAAGTTTTTGCTTTTCAATATTTAAGTTTTCGATGTCGCTTTCTATAGCTTTTTGATATGTTTCGGCACCATACATTTTTTTTATTTCGTCAACAAGTATCTCTTCATATGGCTCAAATTTTCTCATCTGCGATTCAGTAATTGTAAGTTCTCTATTTTTATAACGGTTGCGTTCATTGACAAGATTAACTATATTTTTACATATATCAACCATTTCTTTGCGCTCATTGCCAGTTATCCTGTCAATCTTTTGTATATCAGCAAGGTGTGATGTAATTTTTTCGTATTCCTTTTTGGCTTCCTCTATCTGTCTGTCATTCTCCATCACAGATTCGCAGCAGTCACGTACAAATCTTTGCCTGTCATCTTTGCTTACCGCAACAAATGTTTCTTGTTCTTTTACATCAATCTTTTCAATAACGTTTTCAATAGTATTTTCTCTCGTTTTTTCTTCTTGTATTTCTGTAGCATTATCTGTCTTTACTTTCTTTTTCTTATTCCAAAAAGCCATAAATTATCCTTTCAATTAAACACTAATTTGTTCACGGTATTCATCTTTCCAGCGTTTAATATAACTTTCAATTTTGTCATAGTATTCTTCTATATATCCAGCCTTTAAAGTATCTCTAAGACGTGATATTCTGCCAACTTCTTTTGACGAAGCGTCAAGCTTGTCAGTTTCATCAAAATCTCTTTTAATAATCTCTTTTTCTTTTTCAGTAATATCAAATTGCTTACATACAAGCTCATACCTGTCATTGTCACCACCAAGCAGCAAACTGTATATATACTCTCTAAGCGATTCCTTATTCTTGCCTTTTTCATATGCCTGTGAAAAATAGTCTGCTGCTTTATTAAAAATTCCAAGACCTGCATATGCAACGCCTATATTGTGATAAATAGTACCATATTCAAAAATATCTGCTGCAAGCATATTATCGCTTTTTAATATATTGTTATATTCTTCAATAGCTTTTTCATATAAATTACAACGCAAATAATTATCAGCCTTTATCTTCTGCCTTTTTCGTATCGGAAGATTCTGAGTTTCATCCATAATTTTTATAAGTTCGTGGATTTCTCTTTCTTCATAATAATCACAGCTACAGCATAAAGTGACAACAATATCTTTAAGACTGTTGTGTCCATTTATAAGTTTTTCCATCTTGTAGGCAACATCTTCCATATTAAGCTCTTCTCTTAACCATATGGCAAAGTCATGGTTAAACAATTCTTTTTGCATAATATAAATATTATTGCGTATATAATAGCAGACCTCTTCAATAGAATATACATTAGTATCTGTCACCCTGAAATAATATGGATTCTTTGCAAGTCTACTGCTGCACTGGATTAATTTTCCCATATCCTCCAATCCTCCTTAAATCATATCAAATATCTATATAACGTTCCCATATCCTGTTAGTAGATGGACAAAATTCGCCAAACCCATTGTCTTTAAGTGTTACTATGCATTTATCTTTACTAGCAAAACGGATTCTTACAGTAAAACGTGTCATTTTGTTTTCTCTGTCTGTAAAACCGTTAAGAGACAGTATATGTGATTTAGTTTCGTGTAATAAAAAATTCCTTGTTATAATCTGTATTTCATCTTCATTGTCTGGTATAATATCAATACTAGAATCAGCCTCTTTCCATCGTGAACCAGCCTTTATAAGCACTACTTCCACAAATTCAGCATTATGATAAGTTCTTATTGTTATATCACTTGTAATCATATCTTCATCAAGAAAGATAAAACTATCTAACTTTCCCTGTCCTGCAAATTCTCTTGCAGCATAACATGCACCTTTTGTAAATAGATTTTGCCCTCTAAAAACTCTTCTGCCATTGCAAAGCTCTCTTAGTGCATCTGCTGCCCATTTTCCTTCAAAGCCAATGCCTGTTACATATATTGTTGTTACCATTTGTTTATGCAAAACAGTATTGGCAACATTGGCAAATGCATAGCTCATCTTCATATCATCTCTTTCAAGCAAGAGTTCATATGGCATCACATCTGACAAATCACGCCGTTCTACACCCACAATATATGGAATATTTTTTCTGTCAATAGAAATCTGCGAATATGAAAGTCCGTCTATATTATATTCAAACATGCCAACATTATTAATCCACAGTTCTTTTTGCTGGCTAACTGCATAATACATATAACTTTGTTTGTGACTTTGTACGACAAGTCTGTCTTCACCAATTCCAAGTTCTTCACATACATCAGTAATGATATCTATAAGTTTTTCGTCATTATCACATATACTTATAACAAGTTTTTTAATTGTATCATTTGGATAATACTCCTTTAAAAGACTTAATTCTTTTAAGAAGAAACGTTTAAGCACTTCTTTACTATGAAATGTATATCCCATAAGTTCAAACTTATCAGACTTTTTTACAAGTTCTGGCACATTGTGAAGATGCACAAATTCATCACCTGCTTTAAGTGCATCTGTACCCCACAGCCATTCATTAGTTTTTTTATTTATTGCAAATTCAGTAGGTATTTCATACTCTCGTTCATTTCCGTGCATTTTTCCAACTGGAACAGGTTCAAATATTTTATTATCATAGCATGAAATCTGTGAAACTGTCTTACCCAAATCAATTCCAACCAAAAGTTTTCTTTCCTCACTCATGTGTACTATCACCCCGCATTCTCAAATATCTTAGTTTAATTTACTATCTAACGCAGTGGTTTAAAAAGATGTTTTATATTTTCACGCTCTTTAGCGTATTCTTCCATCATATCAATAAGTGTTGCATCATCATTCATCTGCTTTGCTATCATTATAGTATTAAGTGCATGATAGCGTCTGCCTTCACTTGCATTGTAGGCAGAATCATCAAAGCGAACGCTTACACTTTTTGTAATCTTTTCTCCAGCTTCACTAAATTCTGATATATAGTATTGCAGCATTTCATCTTGGAATAGAACAAACTCCTTAACTCTTACCCCCTCAAACACATTTCTCATAGTTTCAGTGATAAATGCCTTGTCTGTGTCAAAGTTATCATCGCTTTGTGAGATAAGGTAGTGAATTTTTACTTCACATTCAGGACGTGCCGTATACTCTACATAATGCTGATTCATTATATGTATAGGCATTGTAAATTTTCCAAAAAAGTCTTTGAAAAATGAAAATATTATATTTTTTCTATATAGCATATTGACATTATAATCAGCAATGCTTTTTTCTTCATCTGTAAGGTCATCTTTTTGGCTTAAATATTTTAGTGTTGCAATAAGGCAGTGCATATTTTCCTGTGTGCGTACTTCATCATAAAAATACTTAAACATTTCATCAGGAATTAGCCAGCCTTTAATAAAGTATTTATAAGCAGTCAGTTTCAGAAATGCTTTAATAAGTCGTTTATTGTCACCATTTTTATAATAACTGTAAAATATATCATACGATTCATATGATATCTCTTCTGTAAATACCATCTGTGAAACTATGCGTTCTTCAAAACTTGTGCACTCTATTTCAAATCCACGAGCAGCTTTCCAAATTTTAATTTCTTCATATAATGTACCTATAAAAAACTTACAAAGGTATTTTAATATATTTTCATCAAAATTGCCTGAATTAAAAATATGCCATGCAAGCTTTATAAAATATATATCTTCATTGTCTGCATTTTCCAAAAAGGCATTAGATGATATCTGTAAAAGCCGTTTATTAGATATTTTATCATATCCAAATTTAAGTATACCTTCCATTGCCTTGGCGTAACAGTGGCGTACTGCACAATACTCTATAAGCTGCATTCTGTCAGTACTTCTTATATTATCCCAGTTCATAGAAACCAATGACTCATCTAAAAGTTCCCCTTCAAAGTTATCAAAGTAATATTTTAACAAAGATGTAAAGACCTTTTTATATTGACTGTGACTTAGACCACTAATATTTATAACCCCTTTTTGCAGTTCTAGTGAAGGTTCTTTTGTCTGGTGCAAATGTTCTGCTCTGTCATAGAGATATAGCACAAGTTCCATATCTGACTTATTCTTCTCAAAACACTTTACAGCTAAATGGTCAAGATTTAAAAGTTTATTAGTTGTATAGTCAATAGACATTGTATATCTGTTGTCAAGCCTATCAGCAAGAAAAACTTGCGACTGCTCTGTAAATATATGTATTATTGCTTTTCCATGTACCAAAGGAACAAATGCCTCTTCTTTCAGTTCTCTATGTTTTACATAAACACCAGCAATATCAGGATTATTGCATATAACTTGATAACTAAACATTACCTTTGGCAATTTATATGCAACATCATCTGTAATATTAGTTTCATTAATACATTCTTCATATATTACAGCAAGGTTTTCACTTATTCGTTCATTGTTAAGTTGTTCAAAGCAAAATTCTTCTATATTATTTATATATGAATTGTACGCATCAGATATCTGCTTTTTGTTTTTAATTATATATGAATATAGCATAGCTTTTTTACTTGCTGTAAGATGGTTGTCATATAAAAAATACAAAAGCACTGATTGTTTAAGATGTATTTCTTGAGACTCATCTAAAGAATACATATAATATTCATATAAATCTGTAAGTTTAAGCTTCTTATCTATACCAAGTGCATACCATTTAAATGCCTCCGCAGATGTCATCTGCCCTTTCATATATGTGCTACATATTGCAGATAAAATGCTGTCATCATTGTATTTTTCATATAACAACCGCAAATCAGACAGTACAAGTGATGAATAATTTTTCATTCTACCTGCAAGATAAGCATATCGCATCACAAGATTTTTTTCTAGATAATCATTTCTACAGCCCCAGTGCAGACATGCAATAACTCCTGCATTAAGCTCATGCAGCCTATCAGGTGTATCATTAAACATATTGCATATTTCAAGATATATCACAGGACTATGACATCCAGATTTTAAATGCTCCATTATATTGTCATATTTCACTCTATCTGTTTCCATTACATTATCAAGATAAAACAGAAACCACAAAACCTGCCAACTGTGGTCTTTATTTTCATAACATTCTTTTATCTTTCTAATGCATTCATCTCTTTCAGCTGAATCACTTGCCCAAAGTCCTTTAAGGTAAAGGTATGTACAATAAAGTTTA
Organism: Lachnoclostridium sp. UBA3320; assembly: GCA_002361175.1. Classification (GTDB taxonomy): domain Bacteria; phylum Bacillota; class Clostridia; order Lachnospirales; family Lachnospiraceae; genus Butyribacter. The sequence goes on from DESG01000128.1 coordinate 50,866, forward strand.
GTATCTTTTTGATATATTTTTTCAGATATCTGTTCTAGCCGTAAAAGACCAGTTTTTATCACATTTTCTCTATTGCCAATTATAGCAAGATGAACTTTTAACAACTCTATCTCTATAGCCATATCCTTACCAGTCATATCAAGCATTATCTTTTCAACAGCTGCAATATAATCTTCTTTTTCCATTCTATTCATAGAAAAATCCAGATACAGCTTTGTAAGTTCATAGAATTTGTTTTTTAAGTCAATGCTTTGTAGGACAACTTCATGCTTTATCCCCGGTTTAATAGCAAAAATTTCTATATCAATAGTTTGACGTACTGAAGTTATCTTTATTCTTGCATAATTATTGCCAGCAACCATTTTGCTGGGGTCGATGAAAAATGCAAGTTGGTATTTATTGCCTAAAAAGTTATCAGTCCATATTATTTTATGTTCTAATTTTATAAATTCAGCATCTGAATTTATATGAAACTCACCAAATCCCCAGTTATCCTTTGTTATTATAATTTTATCCATAAATCTTACATGGCAGTTACTATATTCAAACTTTGTCTGATTGACCATAAGTTGTATAGGGCGTTTTTTATGTACAGCAATTAAGAACTCTTCCATTGCAAGTCCATTACTTGTCCCTGTAAGAAGACCTCTGTAAAGTATAATATTTATATTGTCCCTGTATAAAAATACATCTTCAAATCTCTTGCTTTTAAAAATCTGTACTGCCTCTTGACTATCTTCCTTGGCAAGGTTGGCAAAATGCATCAAATCCCTTATTTTACCAGACGAAGTTGTATAGGAAGGGAGATTAATTGTAGCACAAAATTCTACACTTGCACTTCCACAGTCAGTAATTACAAGAATTGTTCCCGATATTACTTCTCCTGGCATAAGGTTGCTTCCATCAAAACGAAACTTAATTGTAGCAGTTTTATCTTGAAAAGAATCTTGCTCTAGATTTATATAATAGCAGGAAGTACTTACCATTCCTTTCATAACCCTATTTCTATCATTGCTTACAACAAAGCTTCCTTCACAGGATTCTCCAGAACCAGTCTCTAGCCTTATCTGAGATGGCGTAAGCGCAAGGACTGCCCTAGTACTTTTAAATATTCCTTTTGCTATCTCGTCTATCTTTTCTTTCATATATAACAACCTCGTTCCTGTGCTGTTTGGTATCACCAGTTACAGCGATATTGTTCCTTATTATAACACTTTTTATATGCCTATGTAAAGCTTTATGCTAGCTGTTGATTTACTTATAAAAAAAGTGTACTATATTAATTGTACAACTAAGATACATTTAAGAAAGGACTGATTTATTTGTTAGAACATAAAGAACATTTTCATGGAAGTGATTTAGAAAAGATAGAAGCAGTTTATGGTATAAAAAAGGAAAATATCACTAGTTTTTCAGCCAATGTCAATCCACTTGGCATTTCATACAGGCTAAAAAAGGAATTGTCTTCCCATATTGACGCAATTACTTCTTATCCTGACAGGGAATACACATCTTTGCGCAAATGCATTGCAGAATACACACACACTGACTATAAAAATATCCTTGTCGGTAACGGTTCAACGGAGCTTATTTCACTTGTTATACAGATTTTAAAACCTTCAAAAGCACTTATAGCAGGTCCAACATATTCTGAATATGAACATGAAATATCACTTTACAATGGACGTTCACACTACTTTAGGCTTCAAGAATATGACAATTTCAACCTTGATATTAAAGCTTTACAGAAAGCATTGACTGCTGAAATTGATTTGCTTGTGATATGTAATCCAAACAATCCTACTTCATCTCAGATTGACAGAGCAACTATGCGCATTATACTTGATAAATGTAAAGAGAAAGGCATATTTGTAATGGTGGATGAAACATATGTAGAATTTTCAGAAGACTATGAAAATATAACTTCTATTCCTCTTACTGAATATTATAATAACATAATAATTCTGCGAGGCATATCTAAATTTTTTGCAGCTCCAGGGCTTAGGCTTGGTTATGCAATATGTGGGAATCGCCAGCTTCTTAAAGAGATAGACAGTCGCAAAAATCCATGGACAATAAATTCACTGGCTGCTATTGCTGGTGAGATAATGTTTAATGATACTGACTATATTAAAGAAACTATAGACCTTATATCTTCTGAAAGAAAACGCATATGTTCAGTTTTACAATCTGTTTCAAGTATAAAGTTTTACAAGCCAAATGCCAATTTTATACTAATTCGTATACTAAAAGATGGTATCACATCTGAACATTTATTCGATGCAGCAATTAAAAAAGGACTTATGATAAGAGACTGCTCAACATTTCCATTCCTTGACAATAAATATATACGTTTTTGTTTTATGATGCCAAAAGATAATGATGTATTGCTTAAAGTATTGCTTAGCGAGCTTGAATGTTAATGGCAAAAATTAGTAGGGGGCAAAATACTTTTTGCTCCCTAAAAAATCATTATTAATTTTCTACAATATTTTTCTTTATATCAATAATCCTGTCACGTAACTGGGCAGCAAGTTCAAAGTCTAACTCTGCGGCTGCTACATTCATTTTTTTAGTTAATTTTTTAACAAGTTTTTTTAGTTCATCAATACTCATAGACTCAATGTCCTTACTTATCTCCTCTGATGAAGCTTCAACTTTCTTAGAGATGCTTATAAGGTCACGTACAGCTTTTTTTATTGTTGTTGGTGTAATTTTGTGTTCATCATTATATTTTTGCTGAATTGACCGTCTTCTATTAGTTTCATTTATTGCATTTTTCATAGAATCTGTAATTTTATCAGCATACATAATTACATGTCCGTCTACATTACGTGCCGCACGCCCTATTATCTGTACAAGAGAAATCTCTGAACGCAAAAAGCCCTCTTTATCTGCGTCTAATATTGCAACAAGTGCTATCTCAGGAATATCAAGTCCCTCTCTTAAAAGATTAATTCCTACAAGTACATCAAAGACATCCATACGCATATCTCTTATAATTTCTGAACGTTCAAGTGTATCTATATCCGAATGCAGATACTTAACTCTGACACCAGCTTCATGCAGATAGTCTGTTAAATCTTCTGCCATGCGTTTTGTAAGAGTATTAACCATAACTTTATTGCCTTTATCTGTTGTCTTTCTAATTTCTGACAGCAAATCATCTATCTGTCCCTCTACAGGTTTTACAACTACTTCTGGGTCTAGAAGTCCTGTTGGTCTAATAATTTGCTCTATTCTTGCAAGTTCATGCTCTTTCTCATATATATTAGGAGTAGCAGATACAAAAAGCATTTGGTTTATGTGCGATTCAAACTCCTCAAAATTCAAAGGTCTGTTGTCAAGTGCAGATGGAAGTCTGAAACCATAGTCTACAAGTGTGTTTTTCCTTGACCTATCCCCTGCAAACATACCTCTTATCTGTGGCAGAGTCATATGTGATTCGTCAATCATTATAAGAAAGTCATCTGGAAAATAATCCATAAGTGTATGCGGAGGTTCTCCTTCTTTAAGTCCCGAAAGATGTCTTGAATAGTTCTCAATTCCTGAACAAAATCCAGTTTCTCTCATCATCTCTATATCAAAATTAGTTCGTTCTGCAATTCTTTGTGCCTCTAATAACTTCCCTTCTCCTTTAAAATAAGTAACTCTTTCTTCAAGTTCCTTTTCAATTTCACTTATAGCTTTTTCCATTGCATCATGGTCTACTACATAGTGTGACGCGGGAAAAACAACCATATGATTTAGCTCAGCCTTAATTTCTCCTGTCAGCACATCTATCTGAGTAATTCTGTCAACTTCATCGCCAAAAAATTCTACTCTTAATGCTGTGTCAGCCTCTGACACAGGAAATATTTCAAGTACATCACCATGAACCCTAAATGTTCCACGTTTAAAATCCATTTCATTGCGAGAATACTGCATATCAACAAGTCTGCGCATAACATCATCACGGTCTTTAGACATACCTGGTCTCAATGAAACAGTCATGTTTTGGTAGTCAATAGGGCTGCCAAGACCATATATACATGATACACTTGCAACTATAATTACATCTTTTCTCTCTGTAAGAGCAGCTGTAGCCGAATGCCTAAGCTTATCTATCTCATCATTAATAGCGGAATCTTTTTCTATATAAGTGTCAGATGATGGAACGTAAGCTTCTGGTTGATAATAATCATAATATGACACAAAATACTCCACTGCGTTATCAGGGAACATCTCCTTAAACTCTCCATATAACTGCGCCGCAAGCGTCTTGTTATGGGCGATTACGAGTGTTGGTTTCTGCAAGGCTTGAATCACATTTGCCATCGTGAACGTCTTGCCGGAA
>DESG01000128.1:55505-57623 GCA_002361175.1 Lachnoclostridium sp. UBA3320
AACCCCTAGTAAAGTCTGGAATTGATTGCCTTCCTTGAAGCCCTTGACCAGCTCTGCGATTGCCTGCGGCTGGTCGCCTGTGGGCTGGTAGGGGGCATGAAGTTTGAAAATATGTCCATTCTTGGAACTACTGTCAGTAAATTGCCAATTTCCTGTTTTATCTTGCATATAAAGACCTCCAATTTGTGACGTGAATTTCTATAACATTCCTTAATTCAGCAATCATATCTTCAAGTGTCTGTACTGCCTTGTCTGAATCCACAAACAGATTTTGGAAAAGTTTGTCCAAGTTTTCTTCAAAATCAATGGGAAGAATTTTAGCCTGTTCTTTTGCAAATTGAACCATTCGCTTTTCTCCTGGGTGCGTCAATTTGTTCAGTGCAAAAATAATATCAAAGTATGATTCCAAAAAAGCGGCTGTTCTGTGATTTATGCTTACTATGTCTTTACGAGCAATAGCTTTTTTAATCTGTGTATCATATGAAGGTAAATTCCCTGTCAGCAGGCGTAAATTCTTACTGATAATATTGTCTTTCAATTCATCTGGATAGGGAATCTGGTACTTATTTTGCAAATTTTTAAGTTTTCCATTCTTATCATAAAGAATTTTACTGTATAAAAGGTTATGCCACATACAGGTTGTATAACCATTGTATGCGGTGTGTTCTTCAACCACCGAGCGAATTGTTTGTGAAAAATCTTCAATATTTCTATACAAAATATCAATGTCTGTGCCATCTTTTAACGTACAGTCATCTTCCAGCTCCCAAAACGAGTTTCCAATTTCCATATACTGGCAGCATTTTTTAAGAATCTGTTCTCGCATATTCTCATATGGTATACTGGTACAGTAAATATATAAATCATAGTCTGATTTTTCATCGTAATCTGTTCCTGCTCTTGAACCACCAAGCAAAATTGCCTCTACTTCTGACAGCTTTGCAAATTCATTCCATAATAATTTAAAATACATTTTTTACTCCTATGTTCTATTATTTATTTTTCACTGCTGCAAATGATACCCATTCACCAAGCATATTTTTTTTCAATATGGTAAAATTGTTATTAATAAGGGATTTTTCAACTTCATCTGCTTTTGCAGCAAGTATACCAGAAGATATAAAAATACCATTACTTTTAAGAAATTTTCCAATATGTCCTGCAAGAAGAATAATTACATCAGCAAGTATATTAGCAACTGCAATATCAAATTTATTATAATATTTTTCTAAAATATCTTTATCTTCCAGAATATTGGCATGAATTGCTTTTATTCTGTCGGTGCCAATATTGTTATTTTGTGCGTTGTTCAGAGTGGCACTTACTGCGGCAGGGTCAATATCTAGGCACAGAGCAGTTTTAGCACCACAAAGCAAAGCACTAATTGCAAGTATACCACTTCCGCATCCAGCATCTAGTATTTTTGTTTCAGGTGTTATATAATCTTTAAGAAAAAGCATACAAAGTTTAGTTGTTTCATGTGTGCCTGTGCCAAATGCAGAGCCTGGGTCAATTTCTATTACAATATCATTTTTATTTACATCAGCGGGAATTTCTTCCCATGTAGGCTTTATAATAATATTGTTAGCAATACGAAATGGTTTAAAGTTTTCTTTCCACTTGTCTTTCCACAGTACATCATCTTCTATAGAATACTTAATAACAGGCATATTAACAGGTATAAATTTTTGCAATTTTTTTATACGTGTTTTTATGTCTTTTATAAGTTTTTCAGGGTCTTTTATATTTGTATTATTTTTAAGTCTATTATCACGTAAAGAAGAACCTGTGCTAAAAAATGTATCTTCTTGATTGTTAGGGTCTTCTGTATAAAATGTGAGAACAGAAGAGCCATCATCAATTCCCATATCAGCAGGAATATCTGTGTACATTTGTTTTTCTTCTTTTTCTGAGAGCGGGACATGGTCTGTTATTTCATATCCATTTATGTCAAGTTCACAAAGTATGCTACCAATAGTTTCTGCATAATCTGTAGTAGTATATAGTTTATATTTTATCCAATTCATAATTTTAACCTTTACATATATTTCTTTTTAATTCTATTAATAATAAAACCATATTTATATACGTTTCTATTATACAATAAAAAAAATTTAA
>DESG01000128.1:57791-58201 GCA_002361175.1 Lachnoclostridium sp. UBA3320
TACAATAAAAAAAATTTAATTGGTAGATTTTATTGATTTTTTTTATTCAAATTTTAAAGCATAATACTTTTTGACCTCAATATTATATAAATTAAAGCGCATCTGTATTGCTTTTATGTGACAGGAGGGATTCAATCATATATCCAAATGTTGTCAAATCGGTTGAAAGCATTTCAAGTTCTTCATGGCTAAGACATTCGTAGAGCTGACATGCTATAGATGATAGCAGATAGAGATTTGAACAAATATTCATAATAATACACCTTAAAAATGGCTTTATATACAATATTCATAAAAAAATCTGATATTACAAATTATTAAAATTTTTTTAGTTATCATAAGCTAAAAGCAAAAAAAAGACCTTGACTAGCTACAAATAACTATGATATACTTGTTTGGCGATGTAACAG
>DESG01000139.1 GCA_002361175.1 Lachnoclostridium sp. UBA3320
ATAATAATATCTGAATTGACAATGTAAAGTTTTATGTGTAATTTATGAATGTAACAAATTAATAATAGTTTGTGTACACAAAAGTACACTGGAATGGAGAGGATTATGTCAAAATTTAGTGTAAAAAAACCATTCGTAGTACTTGTGGTAGTTATTATGGTACTTGTGCTGGGAATAGTTAGTTTTACAAGAATGTCAACAGATTTTTTACCTCATATGAATCTGCCATACATGATGGTCATAACCACATATCCAGGGGCATCTCCTGAAAAGGTACAAAAAGATGTTACAGAACTTGTGGAAAGTGGTACAGGCACAGTTAATGGGGTAAAAAATGTAATGAGCCAGTCAATGGAAAATGCAAGCTTAGTTACATTGGAATTTGAAGACGATACAGACATGGATGCTGCGATGGTTAAGGTATCTTCTGCAGTAAATCAGCTTGAACTGCCAGATACTGCTGGCAATCCTATGATTATGGAAATATCAGCGGATATGATGTCTACAATGATTACTAGTGTTGACTACAAAGGAAAAGACAGAATTGAACTTTCCAAGTTTGTAGATGACGTAGTAATCCCAGAAATTCAGAGACAGGACGGTGTTGCGAATGTAACAGAATCAGGAAGTGTTGTAAAGTCTATAGAAGTTGTTCTTAATCAGGAAAAGATTGATGATATTAATCAGGAAATACTTGCTAAGACAGACAAAACACTTGCTAAGGCAAAAAAAGAGATTGATGACGCAAGAAAAAAGCTTGATGATGGCAAAAAAGAACTTGAAGAACAAAAAAACACTCTTAAGGAGCAGCAGGAACAGCAATCAGCAGAGCTTGCAAAATTTAGCAAGATGATGAATGAGGCTATTGCTACAAAGACTGCATATACCTCACAACTTACAAGTCTTAAAGCAAGCCAGACTGCACTTAAAACTGAGAAAAAAGCTTATAAAGACAATGGTGTGATTGAATCATATAATCAGATGAATAATGCTATAAATGCTTTAAGAGATGCTTTTTCAGAAGGTAACGCTGGCTATCAGGCAATATATGATGCTGCATATAAGCAAATTATTGTTGCAATGGCACAGGGTATAGTATCAGCAGCAGGTCTTGATATTGAGATAACAGAAGATAATGTAGACCAGTATATGGAACAATATATGGATCAGCTTGGCACAGTTGCTGATGGTTACATAAAACAGGCAGAGGAACAGGCAAAAGATGTAGCTGATACACAATCTATGGCACAACTGGCATCACTGCCGATTGATGTTAAAGATGCTATAGATAACCCAGATAAATTAAAAGCTTTAAAAAGTGTGATGGAAACACAGGGACAAGAAGAGGCAGCTAAAAATCTTACTAAGAAAAATCTTTCAACACTGTATGATATTGTTGAAGTAAGAATACCACAAATTGATGTTGCACTTAGCAATTTAAAAACTGAAATTGCTGCTGCAAAGGCAATAGTAGGGCAAGTTACAAAGTCTATTGCAGAAGCAGAAGACAGATACGAACAAGTTGAATCTGGAAAGATTACAGCAGCTGCAGCTTTTGGCTCTGCTAATGCACAGATATCAAGTGCAGAGTCAGCACTTAAAAATAGTGAAAATGAATTAAAAAGTGCACAGAAATCATTTAAAGAATCAAAGAAACAGGCACTTGAAAGTGCAAATCTTGATGCACTGCTTACTATGGAGCAGCTTTCAAATATACTTACTGCTGAAAACTTTTCTATGCCAGCAGGATATATCAGTGAAGATGAGACACAGTACCTTATAAAAGTTGGAGATGAGTACAACAGTATTGATGAGATGAAAAATGCTGTTTTATGTAATATTGATGATATTGGAGATGTAAAACTTTCTGATGTTGCAGATATTAATATTGTTGATAATTCAGCTGATTCATATGGTAAAGTCAATGACAATGACGCTATACTTTTAAGTATTTCCAAATCAAGTACAGCAGGAACATCTGATGTATCTAATGGATGTAACGATGCATTTAAAAAGCTTGAAGAGGAGAATGAGGGATTAAGGTTTACAAACCTTATGGACCAAGGTGACTATATAAAGCTTATTGTAGATTCAGTTTTGTCAAACCTTTTATGGGGTGCACTGCTTGCTATAATTGTATTGTTAATCTTCCTTAAAGATGTGCGTCCTACAATAGTTGTTGCATTTAGTATACCTCTCAGTGTATTATTTGCAGTTGTGCTTATGTATTTTACAAATATTACATTAAATATTATTTCGCTGTCAGGTCTTGCGCTTGGTGTTGGTATGCTTGTAGATAACTCAATTGTAGTTGTGGAAAATATATACAGACTTAGAAGCAAAGGTGTACCAGCCGCACGTGCTGCTGTAATGGGTGCAAACCAAGTAGCAGGAGCTATTTTTTCATCAACGCTTACTACAATCTGTGTATTCTTTCCTATTGTATTTACAGATGGAATTACAAGACAGATAATGCAAGATATGTGTTTAACTATAGCATACAGTTTATCAGCAAGTCTTATAGTTGCGCTTACAGTTGTGCCAAGTATGGGTTCTACTCTTCTAAAAAAAGCAGACACCAAAAAGCATCATTTGTTTGATGCATTGGTAAATGCTTATGAAAAAGCAGCACATTTCTGTTTACGATTTAAAATAATACCTATTTTTATTGCTGTAGGATTACTTGCTTTTTCAATAAATAAAGTTCTTCAGATGGGTATAGTATTTGTTCCTGATATGGGAAGTGAACAGATGTCTTTTTCATTTACTGCGCCTGATGACACTTCTAAAGAAGAAGATTATAAACTTTCAGATGATATAGCTTCTGAAATTCTTAAAATAGAAGGAGTAGATACTATTGGTACAATGCTTAGCAGTGCAACATCTGTTATGGGCTCTGTAAGTTCAGATACAAAATCATATTCTGCAATGATACTTCTTGATGAAGAGTATGCTAATAAAAATAAAGAGATTGCAGCAGAGATTGAAAAGATATTAGAGAGCAAAAAGCTTGAAGATTATTCTGTATCAGAGTCTAATATGGATATGTCAAGTATGATGGGAAGTGGACTTGAAGTTGATATATATGGAAAAGATACAGACAAACTTCTAGAAATTAGTGAAGATGTTAAAGAGCTGGTTGGAAGTATAGAAGGCTTTGAAGAGATTACAAATGAACAAGAAGATGCAGACAAAGAGCTGGTTGTGCAAGTTAATAAGAAAAAAGCTATGAGATTGGGATTAACTGTTGCGCAAGTATATGCAGAACTTTCTGCAGGGCTTTCAACAGATAAAGACTCTACAACAATTACAGTTGATGAAGAGGATTATGATGTAAAGATAATTGATGAGAGAGAAGAACTTACTACCAAAAATATAATGGACTATAAGTTTGAAACTACAAAGACTAACGATAAAGGTGAAACTAAAACGAAAAAACATAAACTAAAAGAATTTGCAGAATTAAAAGAAGGTACATCAATCGCAGCAATAAGAAGAGAAAATTTGGTAAATTATATAGCAGTAACTGCAGCAGCAAAAGAAGGTTACAATACAACACTTTTAAGTAGAGAAGTAGAAAAGCTTGTTGATGAATATGATATACCAGATGGATATGAAATAAAGATTGCAGGCGAAAGTGAGACAAACAATGAGATGGTAAAAAGTATGCTTACAATGATAGGGCTTGCTGTTATATTTATCTATCTTATAATGGTAGCACAGTTTGCAAGTCTTTTGTCACCATTTATAATACTGCTTACAATTCCTCTTGCATTTACTGGAGGACTTATAGCTCTTATTATAACAGGAGAAGAAATTTCAGTAATGGCACTTATGGGCTTTTTAGTGCTTTCAGGTGTAGTAGTTAATAATGGTATTGTTTTTGTAGATTATACTAATAAATTGCGACTAGATGGCATGGAAAAGAGAGAGGCACTTATAGAAACAGGAAAAACACGTATGCGTCCTATTATGATGACTGCACTTACAACGATACTTGCAATGTCAGTAATGGCATTAAGTCAGGACAGTACAGCTGCTATGAGCAGAGGTATGGCTATTGTAATAATTGGTGGTCTTATATATGCAACATTTATGACACTGTTTATAGTACCTGCTTTATATGATATACTGTACAGAAAGAAATTAAAGAAAATAGACCTTGGTGACGAGGACACATTAAATGAAGTAGACGATATTATATAATTTATACATTATCAGAGACTGTATATATTTTTAAAAGTGTATATAGTCTCTTTTTTATTGCAAGAATATTATTATTAAAAATCGGAAAACTAATCATAATGATATTGATTGATGCAAAAGTGAGGTAGATTATGACAGAAAATAAACAGTTAGGCAAACAAAGTATAAAATTTGCTCATCCACCATTTATACGTGGGGCGGCATCGGTGGTAGGCATAAAGGAGTCACAAGGCCCTTATGGCAAATATTTTGATGAAGTAGAGCAAGACCCGATGGCAGGAGGAGACAGTTGGGAGGATGCAGAGGGAAAATTACAAGAAAGGGCTGCTGAGCTTGCAATAAAAAAGGCAGAATGTAAGACAGAAGATATGAGATATGTCGTGGCAGGTGATTTGCTTGGACAGCTTATGGCTTCTTCTTTTGGACTTATGAAGCTTGAAAGACCATTGTTTGGAGTATATGGTGCATGTTCTACAATGGGTGAGTCACTTGCCATCGCATCTATGATAACAGAAGGAGGGTTTGCAAACAATGTGCTTGCAATTACTTCTAGTCATTTTGGGAGTGCTGAAAAACAGTTTAGATTTCCACTTGGATATGCTAATCAGCGCAACAAATCAGCGACATGGACTGTTACAGGAAGCGGTGCTGTAGTTGTTTCAGCAGCAAGTGATATTAAGACAGAAAGTGGTCCAGGTTACAGCATTCCTAATAAAGTGCTTGAGGAAAAAAACAAAGTGCATGTAGTTGGAATTACAACTGGCAAGATTGTTGACTATGGCATAAAGGACAGCATGAATATGGGTGCATGTATGGCTCCTGCGGCAGCAGATGCCATAGTACAGCATTTTATTGATTTTGGACACAATCCTGGACAGTATGATAAAATTATCACAGGAGATTTAGGACTTGTGGGCAAAGATATACTGATTGATATTATAAGAGCAAAAGGATATGATATATCAGAAAACTATATGGACTGTGGAATTGAAATATATGGAGATGAACAAAATGTGCAATCTGGCGGCAGTGGTTGTGGCTGCAGTGCAGTTATGCTTACAGGATATATTTTAAAAATGCTTGAGAGTATGGAATGGAAAAGAGTTCTTTTTGTGCCAACAGGTGCGCTTTTATCTCAAGTAAGTTTTAATGAAGGAAATAGTGTACCAGGAATTGCACATGCTGTATTGCTTGAGAGAAGATAAAACGGAAAGGAGAATTTGACATATGAATTATCTGTTATCTTTTGTTGTGGGTGGAGCTATCTGTGTTGTTGTACAAATACTTATGGATAATACAAAACTTCTGCCTGGCAGAATAATGGTAATATTAGTTTGTACAGGAGCTTTGCTTGGAGCATTAGGAATTTATGAACCTTTTGAAAAATGGGCGGCAAGTGGTGCAACTGTACCTTTGCTTGGATTTGGAAATACACTTTTTAAAGGCGTAAAAGATGCTATTGATAAAGAAGGATTTATTGGTCTTTACAAAGGAGGATTTACAGCAAGTGCAGTAGGAATTTCTACAGCACTTTTATGGGGATATATTGCATCGCTAATATTTAAACCAAAAATGAAAGGATAAAAAATAAAGACTATAAAAATATCTTGGAAATATAGAAAATTTATTTAAAAAATTTGTAAAAATTACTTGTAATTTTTGTAAAAAAGTTATAGACTTTTCTTGTATATAAAAATTGGGTTAATAGTGAGCCTTCAGTTAAAAAAACAAGAAAGGAATGACAAAAAAATGGCTAGTAGTAAAAAGAAAATTGCGGAAGCAGAAACAACAAAAACTGCAAAAGATTCTGCAAAAATTGATGAAACTGATATCAAGAAAGAAACTGTAAAAGTTTCCAAAGATGCAACTAAAGAAGAAACAGAAGAAAAAGATACATCTATAGAAAATAATGAAGATGATGTTAAAACTTCTGAAGAAGTTATTTCCGAAACTGCATCAGAAGAAAGCAACACTACAACGGAAGCTCCACGTACAAAGAGAAAGTACACCAAAAGAACTTCTAAAACAACTGACAGCCAAACAACTGATAAAACTTCTTCAAAGAAAAGCAAAAAAGATGTTAAACCAGTTGAAAATGTTGAGGAAGTATATATTGAATTTAGTGATGAAAAAATATTTGCAGGAGAAGTTACTGACAGAATTAAACAGGCTTATAAAAATGAAGGACACAGAATTTCCTCTATAAAGAGTCTTAAGGTATATATGAATCTTGATGAGAGAAAAGCTTATTATGTAATAAATGATAAACCTGAAGGCAAATATGTTGAGTTCTAAATTTTATCTAAACACAATTTTTTCTGGAGGCAATTTTTGCCTCCAGTTTTTTAACCTGTGAGAATTTTACGAAACATTGAGCGAAAAGGATGTTCTGCCATTCTTTTAAGATTTTGAATTTCTTCGTCACGTTCTTCAATCATGCGTATAGTGCAAAGTGTAGACATACATGAAAAGCGTATTATATCATCTATCATATGTATATTGTTTTTCTTCCATTTTTCTTTTGGCTTCTTACTATCACTAAATAAAGGTCGTCCATCTGCTATATACCGCTTTGCAATTTTTCTATTGGATAATTCATAAAGCTGCATCAGCTCATATGATTCTTCTTGTGACATCATACTACATGGATATTTTTTTTCTGAAACTGGTGAAAATTCACGCAAAATCCATTCAAATTTTCTAATCTCGTTTATATTCATTTCTGTTGTGCCATTTATTATACGCTTAATTTCACAAGCATTTTCTGACATCTTTGTATTGAACTTTTTATAGTCATCATCAACATAGAAATAGCTGTCTAAATCTAATCCAAATATATCCAAAAAATCAGCAATAAGCGAGCCACCTTTAAAGAGTTTTTTATCAAAACGCCTGACAATAATATTCTCTATTCCAAAGATATTGTTAAGTTTTTTTAGGCATCGAAGATAGTCAAGTTTTACATATTTATTATAATTTTGAAAATACTCATCCCAAGATAGAGTATTTTTAGTGCTTATATTGTGCTTTATAAGCTGGTTGTACCATGATACTAGAAAATCATCCTGTCGCCTTAGATATACAATTATTAAAGTGGACCACTTTGTCAAG
>DESG01000008.1:0-1987 GCA_002361175.1 Lachnoclostridium sp. UBA3320
AAATATTAGAATATGAAGCAAGGATTATTAAAAATGAAGCTTATGCAAAGGGTCAAAACGATGGATATACAAAGGGTCAAAACGATGGATATACAAAGGGTCAAAATGATGGATATACAAAGGGTCAAAATGATGGATATAATGATGGTATAGAAAAAGGTGCAGCAGGTTTAATACGTATACTTAAACGCTATAATTACGATGATGAGAGCATTATTCGTGAACTTGTAAATGAACTTGGCATAAGTGTAAGTAAAGCATGGGAATATTTGGCTTAATTGTCGTAACAGTTATGACTGATAACGATGTTGAAATTTTTATGATATTTATATACGAAATCTAACAGAAAAAATATATAATTTTGCATGGTTTTTATGATTGCAAATTGAGTTATAATATAATAGACTAATAGTATTATATAATATTATAATGAAAGGATGGCAATATTATGAACAATTTACCCAAAATTAAAATTGGAATCGTAGCTGTTAGCAGAGATTGTTTTCCAGAAACGCTTTCTGTTACAAGAAGACAAAACCTTATTAAAGCTTACACTGACAAATATGGCGAGGATGATATTTATGAATGTCCAGTCTGCATAGTTGAAAGTGAGATACACATGGTACAGGCTCTTGAGGACATAAAGAAAGCTGGATGCAATGCACTTTGTGTATATCTTGGAAACTTTGGACCTGAAATTTCTGAAACACTTCTTGCTAAACATTTTGAAGGTCCTAAAATGTTTATTGCGGCAGCAGAAGAGACATATAAAGATGGAGGACTTATACAGGGACGTGGTGATGCCTACTGTGGTATGCTTAATGCAAGCTACAATTTAAAACTGCGCAATATAAAGGCTTATATACCTGAGTACCCTGTTGGTACAGCTGAGGAATGTGCTGATATGATTTATGAGTTTCTTCCAGTTGCACGTGCTGTATATGGCTTAACACATCTAAAAATTATAAGCTTTGGCCCACGCCCTTTAAATTTCCTTGCGTGTAATGCACCAATAAAGCAGCTCTATAACATAGGCGTTGAAATTGAGGAAAACTCAGAACTTGATTTATTTGAAGCATTTAATAAGCATGCTGGTGATAAACGTATTCCTGATGTGGTAAAGGATATGGAAACAGAACTTGGTGCTGGCAATAAAAAGCCTGAAATACTTGAAAAACTTGCGCAGTATGAACTCACTCTTCTTGATTGGATTGAAGAACACAGAGGGTATAGGGAGTTTGTAGCTATTGCTGGTAAGTGTTGGCCAGCGTTCCAGACACAGTTTGGATTTGTGCCATGTTATGTAAACAGTCGTCTTACAAAAATGGGTATACCAGTTTCATGTGAAGTTGATATTTACGGCTGTTTAAGCGAATTTATTGGAACAGTTGTAAGCAAAGATGCTGTTACGCTTCTTGATATTAACAATACTGTGCCTAGTGATATGTTTGAAGAAGATATCAAAGACAAATATAACTATACACAAAAAGATATATTTATGGGATTCCACTGCGGCAACACAGCCTCAGACAAGCTTTCATTCTGCGAAATGAAATATCAGATGATTATGGCACGTTCACTTCCTGTTGAAGTTACCAACGGAACGCTAGAGGGTGACATTGTTCCTGGAGATATTACATTCTTCCGTCTCCAAAGCACTGCTGATGCTAAACTGCGTGGATATATTGCACAAGGTGAAGTCCTGCCTGTTGCTACACGTTCATTTGGCTCAATTGGTATATTTGCTATTCCTGAAATGGGACGTTTCTATCGCCATGTACTTATTGAAGGCAATTATCCTCACCATGGCGCTGTTGCTTTTGGTCATATTGGCAAGGCACTATATGAAACATTTAAATATATTGGCGTTGATGTCAATGAAATAGGCTTTAATCAACCAAAGGGAATGCTCTATAAGACAGAAAATCCTTTTTCATAAATCAGAAAGGAATGAAAATGAATTATTTAATCTCTTCGGGTCTAATTC
>DESG01000008.1:2178-14901 GCA_002361175.1 Lachnoclostridium sp. UBA3320
GCTTGCGGCGGGGTAGTTCATTTGGTATTGATTTAGGAACTTCTTCGACAAAAACAGTTCTTTTTAATGAAAATGGAGATGTTATAACTTCTGCTGGGATGGATTATCCTCTGTATACCCCCGCTAATGGCTGGGCAGAGCAAAATCCCCAAGACTGGCGTGATGCTGCTTTGGAAACTATATCAAGGGTAGTAAAAGAGTCAGGTGTAGACCCTAATGACATCAAAGGACTTGGTATATCTGGACAGATGCATGGGCTTGTAATGCTTGATGAAGCTGGTGAAGTCATACGTCCTTCTATTATCTGGTGCGACCAGCGTACTGGAAAAGAATGTGAAGAAATAACTAGAAAAGTTGGTGAAAAGAGGCTTATTGAAATAACAGCCAATCCTGCACTTACTGGCTTTACAGCTTCTAAAATACTCTGGGTAAAAAACAATGAACCGAAAAATTATGCAAAGTGCAGACATATACTTCTTCCAAAAGATTATGTAAGATATATACTTACTGGCGTATTTGCCACAGAAGTATCTGACGCTTCTGGTATGCAGCTTTTAGATGTTCCAAAACGTCAATGGTCTGATGAAATCCTTGAAAAACTTGACATTGACAAAAGCCTTCTTGCAAAGGTATATGAATCTCCAGAGGTAACAGGTACTATACTGCCTGAAATTGCAGAAAAAACAGGGCTTTCTACGGCTACAGTTGTAGTAGGTGGTGCTGGTGATAATGCTGCTGCTGCTGTTGGTACAGGAGTTGTTGAAGATGGTAAAGCATTTACTACCATAGGAACAAGCGGTGTTGTATTTGCACATTCAAGCGACATAAAAATTGATTCCAAGGGGCGTGTACACACTTTCTGCTGTGCAGTTCCAGGTGCATGGCATGTTATGGGGGTTACTCAAGCAGCAGGTTATTCTTTTTCATGGTATCTTGACAATATGGGCGCTGAATACAAATATCAAGCAGAAAAACAAAACTGTGATGTATTTGACCTTATTAATGCAGACGTGGAAAAAACACCTATCGGGGCTAATAGGCTTATATACCTGCCATATCTTAACGGTGAACGCACACCACACCTTGACCCAAAATGCCGTGGTGTTTTATTCGGGCTGTCAAGTATGCACTCTAAAGCTGATATTGCACGTGCTGTTATGGAAGGCATATGCTATTCACTTACTGACTGTAAAGACATCCTTGAAGAGATGGGAATAGCTGTTGATGATATGATGGCATGTGGTGGGGGTGCTAAAAATGCCACACAGCGTCAAATGATGTCAGATATGTATGGCTGCAATGTAAACACAGTAACTGCAACCGAAGGTCCTGCACTAGGTGTTGCTATCTTAGCTGGTGTGGGAGCTGGAATATATAACAGCGTAGAAGAGGCATGCCACAAGATGATACACAAAGACCCAGATAAAGAATGTAGACCTAACATGGAGAATAAAGCAACATATGACAAGTTCCACCAGATTTATAAAAACCTTTATAACTGCCTAAAAGAACAGTATAAAGAAATTGTAAAAATATAATTAAAAACAGCCATCATGCCATATTTTAGAATCTAACATGGTGGCTGTTTTTGTTATATTTGGTGTAAATTTTTAAGTGATATATCCAGTATAGGCGCTGAATGTGTAAGCGCACCACTTGATATATAATCTACTCCTACATCTATAATATTTTTAATATTTTCTTTTGTGACATTGCCAGAACACTCTGTAAGTGCCCTGCCATCTATAATTTTTATCGCCTCTCTCATTTCATCAGGAGACATATTGTCAAGCATTATTATATCAGCTCCTGCATCTGCTGCTTCACGCACCATATCAAGATTTTCAGTTTCAACTTCTATCTTATGTACAAATGATACATTAGTCTTTGCCATCTTTATAGCTTTTGTAATACTTCCTGCTGCCCCAATATGATTGTCCTTAAGCATAACTCCATCAGAAAGGTTAAAACGATGATTGCTGCCGCCGCCTACCTTAACTGCATACTTTTCAAAAATCCTCATATTTGGAGTTGTCTTTCTTGTGTCAAGAAGCGTTGTGTGGCTTCCTTCAAGAAGTTTTACAATAGAATTAGTATAAGTGGCAATGCCGCTCATTCTCTGTAAATAATTAAGTGCTGTCCTCTCACCTGAAAGTATTGCTCTTATATCACCCTTTATAACAGCCATAAGCTGCCCATTCTTTACACTGTCACCTTCACTGACATACATATCCAATTCAACAGTTTCATCAAGCATTTCAAATACTCTTTTAAATACAAATAGACCTGCTATTATTCCATCTTGTTTACAGATAAGATTAGCCTCACCTTTCTGGTACTTAGGCATAACACAATTAGTAGATATATCTCCGCTTGAAATGTCCTCCTCAAGTGCCATACGTATATATCTGTCTGCATTTATTTTCAAAGTAACTGGGTCATTCATGTCTTTTTTTCTCCTTTTCTATCTCTTCTAAAATCCTTGTCTTGTATTCTGTAGCAAGTGCCCCAATATCTTCATAATCTTTGTAATTTACAAGTTTTTCTAAATCTCTGTGTGTGTTTGCCTTAAAAGTAAATTCTCTCTTAATTGCGTCTGCTGCCCTTTCTGCAAATACCATTGATTCAAGTAAAGAATTGCTTGCAAGACGATTGCGCCCATGTACCCCATTGCATGAAGTTTCACCTACTGCAAAAAGATGCTGCATAGAAGTTCTGCTTTCATTATCTACTTTTATTCCTCCCATAAAATAATGCTGCGCAGGAACTACAGGTATATATTCATTAATAGGATTATATCCTTCTTTAAGACACTGATTTAATATATTTGGAAAATGGTTTCTTATCTCATCCTGTGGTATATTTTCCATTGACAGCCACACATATGGCATATTATCCTTTTTCATCTGTTTTTCAATCTCAGCTGTTACTATATCTCTTGGCATCAGCTCATTACAAAAACGTTCTTTATTCCTGTTTAATAATATTGCACCTTCGCCACGCACTGATTCAGATATAAGAAAACGGCGTCCAGGTTTTTCTGAATACAGCGTAGTTGGATGTATCTGTATATAGTCCACATGCTCCACTGCTATATTATGTTTATATGCTATAGCAAGTGCATCTCCAGTAATATGTCTAAAATTCGTGGAATGTTTGTAAATGCCTCCAAGCCCACCACATGCTAAAACTGTGTACTTAGCCCTTACGAGTGATATATCTCCATCTTTACTACACATGACTATGCCACAGCAGGAATTATCTCTATCACAAATTATATCAAGCATTGAAGTGTACTCTAAAATTTCTATATTTTCCCTTTTTAAAACTTTATCTAAAAGAGTACTTGTAATCTCCTTACCAGTTATATCTTCATGAAATAATATACGTGGTCTGCCATGGCCTCCCTCACGTGTAAATAAAAAATCTTTGCCATCTTTTTCAAATTCAACACCATATTCAGTAAGCTCTGACACTATTTTCTGTGATGATTTTATCATTATCTCTACAGATTGCTTATTATTTTCATAATGCCCTGCTTTCATTGTATCTTCAAAATAACCACTATAGTCATCATTATCTCGCAGCATACATATTCCTCCCTGTGCAAGAAATGAATCACTTTTGTCCATTGCATCTTTTGTTATCATAAGTATTTTTGTGTGTTTTGTAAAATGAAGTGCGCAAAAAAGCCCTGCCGCACCTGTACCTACAATGACAACATCTGCATCTTTAACCATAAATAATCCCCCATGTTATCACTTCACTGTACTACTTTGCCAGTTCAAGCATACGATCAAGTGATGCATTAGCAGAATTTCTTAATTCATCTGTCACTTCTACAGCACCGCTCTCATTTTCCATACACTCAAGCACTTTTTCTAAAGTTACTTTTTTCATATCAGGGCAAATCTGGTGTGGCATAAGCGTATAAAACTTTTTACCTGGATTTTTTTGTTTTAACTCATACATAACACCTGTCTCTGTCCCTATTATAAATTCTAAAGCATCACTGTCAGTCGCATAATTTATAATACCAGAAGTGCTCCCTATGTAGTCTGCCTCCTCAAGAACCTCCATTTTACATTCTGGATGGACAAGCACAAGTGCGTTAGGATGCATCTTTTTTGCTAATTTTACATCATCCTTTCTCACTTCTGCATGAACTGGACAGAAACCGTCATTAAATATAAAGTTCTTGTCCAGAACCTGCGAAGCAATATACCGTCCAAGATTTTCATCAGGTATAAAATATATATTCTTATTAGGCAGTGCCTTTACTATCTTCATAGCATTAGCAGATGTCACACAGACATCAGAATATTTCTTAAGTTCACCAGTAGAATTAATATAACAGACTACTGCAACATCATCATACTGATTGCGTACTTCTTTAATCTTTTCTATCTGTGCCATATGTGCCATAGGGCAGTCTGCCGTAATATCAGGCATAAGAACTTTCTTGTCAGGGTTAAGGATTTTAGCACTTTCCCCCATAAAAGACACACCACAAAATACTATAGTATCTTGTTTGGCCTCTTTTGCTATCTTGCTAAGATAATAAGAATCTCCAATATAATCAGCTATTTGTTGTACTTCATCAGGAACATAATAATGTGCAAGTATAATTGCATTTTTTGATTTTTTAAGGTCTTCTATCCTGTTTTTTATATCACTCATATTCTCCTCCAAATATAATCCAGAAATGTCGGATTATTACTAATTGACATACTTATTTTATTATAACATTGCTTACTACATGCTACAAGTAAAATTTAAATGGTTCTGCAATAAGTCTTTTGGATATAGAATAAAAGTGAGAAACAATATTATGATACAGAATTACTACTCTGCGTCAGGATATTCATTGCACAACAGACGATAAGGTGCTTCTTTATAAATTTTCCCCATTTGTAAGAATAACATTTCTGTACCAGTAAGCAGAATCCTTCCAAATCCTCTCCTGTGTCTGATAATCTACAAAAAGCAGTCCAAAACGTTCAGAATATCCCCTCGCCCATTCAAAATTGTCCATAAGCGACCAGTGGAAATATCCTCTAAGTTCAATTTCTCCTGCTGCCCTTTTTAATTCTTTTAAATATCTCGCAAGAAAGTCAATTCTATCTGAATCGTGCACTTTTCCATCAAGTGAAACTTTATCGTGACATGACAAACCATTTTCTGTAATATAAATTGGTTTTTTATAGCGCTCATACAAAAACTTAGGTCCCCAGTAAAGGCACTCAGGAGTCACAGGCCAATTAAGTGCTGTTTTTGGAAAACCTTTATACCTTTCAACAATTTCTGGCTGTCCATCTGTTCCCATGCGTATGCACTTTCCGTTATATATATTCTGCCCATAAATATCTATTGGTTCAGATATGAGTTTCATATCTTCATCAGTAATTTTAGGCAAAAATTTTTCATAAAGTTTTATTCCTTCTTCTGGATAATGCCCTAAAAGAACTGGGTCTGACCACCATGCAACATTCCATGTCCAATTTCTGTCATCATCCTGCATAGAAAATAACATTTTCCTTGCTGCCTCAATATCCTCTGGTTTTTCAGTTTCTGGATAACACATAGAGCAAGTTGGCGCATAACCTATAACAAGCGGTTGTTTTCCATACTGGCGCAACATTTGTACTGCATATCCATGTGCCTTTAATGCATTATGTGCCATCTCAAATGTATCACGCATAGGAGCCTTTATCCCTGGTGCATGTTCACCAGTCAAAAATCCAAGTCCCACAAAACACTGTGGCTCATTAAGTGTAAAAAAGTATTTTACTCTGTCACTAAAACGCTTGGCAACAAGCATTGCATAATCACCAAACCACCTCACCATTTCTGGATTCATCCAACCACCACGTTTATAGAGTTCATATGGTAATTCCCAGTGGTACAACGTAATATATGGCTCAATACCAGCTTCAATCAAGGCATCTATCAAATTATTGTAAAATTTTACACCAGCTTCATTGATTCTGCCTTTTCCCTCTGGCAGCACTCTTGACCAGTCAATAGAAAAACGGTATGCTTTAATACCCATCTCCTTCATAACTGCAATGTCTTCTCGAAACCTGTGATAATGGTCACAGGCAATCTCTCCTGTATGTCCTTCAAACACATTACCTGGTTCTTTCGTATATATATCCCATATATTCATTCCTTTGCCGCTATCTGAGGCTGTTCCCTCTATCTGATATGTACTAGTAGCAACACCCCATACAAAATTTTTTGAAAATCCCATAAAAGCCTCCATTCAGAACATAATATAGAAAAGTACAGTAAACTTTTCTGTTATTAATTGTTAATTTAATAAGTTAAGTTTTACTGTTTAAAAATATCACAATATATGCAAAAACGCAACTTAATTCTATAATTTTTTACTTAACTTATTCTTTGGCATTTATAGATTTTTCACACTATCTTTTTCAATAATTTTGCCTAAAACTACTTGTAAAGCATCTTCTTCATTTATACTTACTCTCCCATCTAATTTCTGAAATACTCTTTCAACAGCTTTTTCTGTCATAGAATGGATATTGACATCATATGAAGTAATCCCCAAATCATTGTAATTGTTTTTGGAAAAATTATCAAAACCAACTACAGATATATCATCAGGAATACTATAACCACTTTCAAGTAATTTTTTAACTAACTCGTTTGCTATAAAATCGCAGTTGCATACAAATGCTGACGGCATCTTTTTAGGCAAGTTCTCTATAGCAACATCACCTGTTTCAAGGTCTCTGTCTTCAAGAATCCATTCTTCTCTTATTGGTATTCTATTTTCTTGAAGTGCTTTACAATACCCATGAAATCTATCCATAATACTAGGACTAGCATATATTGACCCCACATAGGCAATATCATGGTGTCCCTTTTGTATAAGATATTCTGTCATATGGTACATACCATAGTATCCATTTGAAATAACTGCATCAATCATTAATTTATCACTATAAAAATCCAATAGCATCATTGGTATAGTATAATTATTTTTAATAAGTTCAAGATAAGAATTATTCAAGTTACCTATAATAATAATTGCATCACATCTGCCATTTTCAAGGCTTAAAGGCATATTGTTTTGCTTTTCATCTTCTATTTTTATAACTTCAAAAACTACAGTAGCGCCTCTGGATTTTATAACTGAGGCTAACTCCCAGTACATTTCCCAATAATAAGATATTCCTTTTTCAACATATCGACTTGATACTATAACACCTATTGAATAACTGCCACCATCTGTTGTCTGTCTTAACGGATACCCCATTTTAACTGCAGTTTTTTTTATCTTTTCACGGAGTTCCTTACTAACTCCCGTTCTTCCTGCTAGTGCATTTGAAACTGTTACCTTACTAATTCCCAATGCATCTGCAATGTCCGACATTTTTACCCCATTTTTCATGATTTATGTATTTCCTTTACAACATATTTTTATATTTTCTATATTCTATAGCTATTTTTGTCATAAAGCAAGCAATAAATATCATAGTATAATAAAGCTATTGACAATTCTTCCAAATCCTTTTAAAATAAACTTGCAACGTCATAGTACGTTAATTCATCCAAAAGTCCCCAGAAAGAATTACATCCTGGGGACTTTAGTCACTTATAATTTAAATTATTAAATATTTTCTATAAATTTCATAAATGCAGCTGCTCCATTTTCATCATTTTTAAATACTCCTGCATGTTCAAGCACCTTTTTAAATACTATTCCAATCTCTTTTTTAAGTATTTCATCTACATTATTTTCATCTATACTATCATACTGTGGTTTAAACTCGTCTACCCAATCTGCGTGCTTTTCAAGTTCTTCATCACTTCTAATATCTTTGCCAGCAACAATAAATTCACCGAGTTTTTTCATCTCATTTTTCAAACGTGCTGGAAGAACTGCAAGTCCCATTACTTCAATAAGTCCTATATTCTCTTTCTTAATATGATGTAATTCTTTATGTGGATGGTATACACCAAGCGGCTGTTCTTTTGTAGTAATATTATTGCGAAGTACAAGGTCGAGTTCATACTTATCATTGCGCATACGTGCTATAGGAGTAATTGTATTATGTGGTTCTCCTTCTGTCTTTGCAAATATAAATACATCTTCATCTGTATATCCACGCCATGTATCAAGTATATGAGCAGCAAGTTTTACCAGTCTTTCACTATCACTATGGCTTATCCTTATTACTGACATTGGCCAGTTTACTATTCCCGCTTTAACATCTTCATATCCTTTTATAGTAATCTCTTTCTTTATACTAGCTCTTTCCATAGCAAATTCATAATGTCCGCCTTGGAAATGTTCATGTGTCAGTATAGAGCCGCCAACTATTGGCAGGTCTGCATTAGAACCTATAAAATAGTGTGGGAAAAGCTTTATAAAGTCAAACAATTTACGGAAAGCTGATTCGTCAATCTTCATTGGTATATGTTCTGAATTGAGCACAATACAGTGTTCATTATAATATACATATGGTGAATACTGAAATCCCCATTGACTGCCATCAATAGTTATAGGCATTATGCGATGTGTCTCCCTTGCTGGATGGTTTAAACGTCCTGCATAGCCTTCATTTTCAACACAAAGCTGGCACTTTGGATATGCACTCTGTTTAGAATTTCTTGCAGCAGCAATAGCCTTTGGATCTTTCTCTGGCTTTGAAAGGTTAATTGTAATATCAAGCCTGCCATATTCAGTATCTGCGGTCCACTTCATATCTTTAGCAATGCGGTATCTGCGGATATAATCTGTATCACAACTAAAATTATAATAAAAATCAGTTGCTTTCTGTGGTGATTCCTTATAAAAATTATTAAACTTACTTATAACTACACTTGGAGCAGGTGTAAGACATCCCATAATCTTTGTATCCATCAGGTCTCTATATGCTACACTGTTAGACTCAATAAGACCTCTATCGTAAGCAAAATCAAGCATTCCTTCAAGTATCTGTTCAAGTTCACTATTTTTAGGAACAGTTTCTGGTTCTGTGTATTCATCAAGCTTAAGCACTTCAAGAATGCGATTTATTGTATATACCTCGTCTTCTTTTGCTACAAGCTCTTTGTCCAGACCATAATTAACAAGCTGTCTGATTAAACTGTTTATGTCTCCCATAATTAATCGTACCTCCTAAAATAAATATTTTACTATATGATTTTAACTCTAGTATCATTATATTACAATACCACAAAACATTCTATACAAATTTTAAAAATACATATTTCTAATAGCTACTTGGCATCTTGCATCATAGTTTTATTTACTGCATTGACAAGGGCATATATAGAAGCTTTTATTATATCCTCATCTGTGCCTACTCCCCATGTAAGCTTATCATCATCACCTGTTGTAATACCTACATAACAGATTGCAATAGCATTGGAATTTCTTGACAGTGAGTGTTCTTCATATTCTGCAAGGTGGTGTACACATCCAAAATGTTTGCGTATTGCATTATTAACAGCATTAAGTCGTCCATTGCCATGTGCTTCAACTACCGTAGTTTTATTGTTTTCCCTAATTGTAACTGAGGCAATAATTCCATTTTCCTGTTTAAAATGGCACTCGGGAATATCAAATCTGTGCTTTACCATAGAATAATTTTTGCGGAAAATCTTAAGCATATCATCTGGTGAAAGTTCTGCATGTGCATGGTCAGATACGCCTTTCATAAGATAGCCGACTTCCTCGCGCATTTTATCAGGCAGCACAATGCCAAAATTTTGTTTAAGCACATATGCAACGCCGCCCTTTCCTGACTGGCTGTTTATGCGGATAACGTCAGAATCATAAGTTCTTCCTACATCTTTTGGGTCAATCGGAAGATATGGCACTGTCCAATAAGGGCTTTTATTATCTTCACGATAAGACATACCCTTTGATATAGCGTCCTGATGTGAACCTGAAAATGCTGTAAACACAAGTTCGCCTGCGTATGGCTGTCTTTTTGAAATTTGCATATCAGTAAGTTCTTCATACATATTGGCAATTTCTTGCATATTGCTAAAATCAAGCTTAGAATCAACTCCATGTGAATGAAGATTCATAGCCGTAATAACAAGGTCAAGATTTCCTGTTCTTTCGCCATTACCAAACAGTGTTCCTTCTAACCTGTCAGCGCCAGCAAGTATGCCAAGTTCAGCCGCAGCCACACCTGTACCTCTGTCATTATGCGGATGCAGTGATAAAACAACATTTTCACGATAATTTAAATGCTTGTGTACATATTCGACCTGACTCGCAAATACATGCGGCATTGCATTTTCCACAGTTGACGGAATATTTATAATAGCCTTGGCGTCTTCTTTTGGTTGCCATACATCAAGAACTGCATTGCACACCTCAACCGCATAATCTACCTCAGTTCCATGAAAACTTTCAGGGCTGTATTCAAAACGTATATTGCCCTTTACCTCTTCTGCAAGTTCTTTAAGTAACTTTGCACCATCAACAGCTATTTGTTTAATCTCCTTTTTTGATTTTCTAAATACCTGTTCTCTTTGTGCTACAGATGTAGAATTATACACATGCACCACTGCATTAGGTGCGCCATCTACAGCTTCAAATGTCTTGCGTATTATATGCTCTCTTGCCTGTGTAAGTACCTGTACAGTTACATCATCAGGTATAAGCTTCCTTTCGATAAGAGTACGTAAAAAAGTATACTCCGTTTCAGATGCCGCTGGAAAACCTACCTCAATTTCTTTAAAACCTATCTTTATAAGCATCTTGAAAAATTCAACTTTCTGCTCTAAACTCATAGGCTCAATTAATGCTTGGTTGCCATCACGCAAATCAACACTGCACCATATAGGTGCTTTACTTATAGCATCTTTTTTCACCCAGTCATAACAATCTTTAGGAGGCATAAAATAACTTTTCTGATACTTTTCAAAACCTTTCATAATAAAATCCATTTCCTTTCTTAAAATAAATAAAACCCGTCTCTACTTAATTATATAGAGACGGGAGAATATACTCACGCGGTACCACTCTTATTCATGCAAAAACATGCTCTCACAGGTGCATTGGTTATAAATAACCTCAAAACCCTTCCCCTATAACGGTGGGACTCCGTCCAAATCTACTGTATTTCAATCGGCAGCTCCAAGGCGAGTTCACTATTTTACTTCTACTGTTTCACATCAGCCAACAGCTTTCTGGATTCCGTTTAATAGCTACTATTCCTTTTCTTCGCTTTATCTGATTTATAATAACATAAAAAATTGGATTTGAAAAGCCCCAATTTTTTATGTTTCATCAATATTTAATTCTGTCCAATTTGTGGTGCTGTTTTATAAATTTGACACGCCTTTGTTGACTCTTAATATTTCTATATTGTACAAAACGCTGTATAAAAACTGGTCTGTATATAATTGTATAGTAAAATATATAAAGTACAATAGCACATACAAGGTCAATAAATGAATGCTGTTTTAAAAATAGTGTTGACATACATATTAAAATGCATAATATAAGAGAACTGTTTTTAATGTACTTTTTATCTTTAAAGTAGTTGCTATTTGCAATAGCAACATGTATGGCAACTGAATTGTACACATGTATACTTGGACACACATTAGTGTCTGTGTCAGCAGCATATACTACCGATATTATATTGGTAAATATATTTTCTCTTTCAAAAGTCGTTGGACGCATATCTTGTGCATTAGGAAAAAATGTATATATAATAAGACTTGTTGTCATACCCATAACCAATGCCGCTGTACATTTATAAAAATCATCTATACATTCTGTCTGAAAGAACAGAAAAATAAGACTTAAAGCCACATACACGAACCACAAAAGATATGGTATTATAAAAACTTCACAGAATGGTATTAAATCATCCACAACACAGTGCATATTTTTAAACTTTACACCATCCCTTTGTTCTAGCAGTATAAACCAAATCATATATATTGGAAAATACAATATTATAACTGCATGTTTGTACTTAAATAGAAGTTGTTTTAATTTCTCCATTTATAAAAAGCCTCCACATTTATTAGTTTACTGATTTGATCACCATTTTCGGGAATGTTTCCAGTCTATTTCTCTTCGTATATAATTAAAAGTCTCCTCTTCACCTTTCTCGGCAAGCATTATAAGAAGTTTCTCAAGTAATCGGCGTGTCTCTGGATGAAGCACATAATAGCCTTTATTTTTTGTATAGTATGCAAGTGGAAACGAATTATCATAAGTATCTCTATTATAATTTTTACTTGCTGCAACCCTGTCACAAAACATTTCAAGGACATATCGTGTAGGCATTGGCATTCCCTGTAATCCATCCTGTGGATTAGAAGAGTAGTCTATCCAGTATTCAAAATGATGTCTGTTTCTGCCTTTATGGTGAAGCCATGCTGATGAATATCCATGTTCCTTTTTTTCTCCAAAATTTGGACTTCTCTTACCACCTTGGTAATATTTTACTCCAACAAAAAATTCAACAGGATGGTATTTTGACCAATCATGCATTATACCTTGTTTATATAATCCAGCCTTAAAACAAAGACTGCGTACTAGCTTCTTATGATTAAGTATAGTTCCCAGATGACCTAGGAAATTATTCCACAAACTCATAGTCAGTCTCCATTTCTAGTTAATCAAAATCATTATATGTAATATTTTTGTGCATAATTATATGATATTATATATTTGAAGTCAATTCATGTAATATAATTTTAATTTACTTT
>DESG01000148.1 GCA_002361175.1 Lachnoclostridium sp. UBA3320
CCTTTGTCTTTGTGATAGAGTCAGTCATGTAGCATTTCTGTCTGCGGATATCTCCAGAATAAACCTCATTAAAAATCATTTGCCGCACCGAGCCTTCCTGAAACTCATTCCCAAGCACCGAACGGATTCCTGCACGGTTCATGTTCTTTGCAATCTGGCGTAGGGAAACGCCGTCTATGTACATTTGGAACATCCAGCGGACAGCTTCTGCCTCTTCTGGGATAATGATGTATTTTTCCTGTTTCTCGTCATACTGATATCCAAGTAGGTGCTTATTTGTCATGCTGATCTCCCCAGACTGGAATCTTTTCCTAATACCCCATTTGCAGTTTTCACTAATGGAACGGCTCTCTTCTTGTGCAAAGGAAGCAAGGAGCGAAAGCATAAGCTCTCCATCATCTGACAGCGAATTGATGTGTTCCTTTTCAAAACGGACTTCTATTGCAAGTTCTTTTAAATGTCTTACCGTTTCCAAAAGGTCAACTGTATTTCTTGCAAACCTTGATATGCTCTTGCATAAAATGATGTCAATTTTTCCTGCCTCGCAGTCCTTAAGCATTCTTTGAAATTCACTGCGTTTTGCTATGTCGGTACCACTTATTCCGCAATCAGCATACACACCTGCATATTCCCATTCAGAATTGCTTTGTATCAGAGTGCTGTAATAACTTATCTGTGCGGAAATTGAATTCATTAGCCGTTCTGTATCCCTTGATACTCTTGCATAAGCAGCTACTTTTTTCTGCTTTGGCAGGACAGGAAGAACAGGCTCTATTTTGTTTATCTTCTTCATGAAATCACTCCTTTCCGCTACCATTAATCACTCTAAATCGTCATTATTGCAAGGGCTTTCCTGCTAGTAATGTACCCAAAATTGGTCGGTATTTTTTAAGCAGTATTGTATCAATTTCCTGATATTCTTCCTTTGAAATAATGCCTTTTTTAAGCATGGATTTTGCTACAGAAAGTGATATATGGTATAGCTTTTCTGCTCTGAACTGCTTCTCATTCATTGCCATCACCACCTTTGAAACGGCTTTTAACATAACATTCATGGGAACAATATTTCCGATGTGAATTGCCATAAGCTGTAAACTCTTTCTCAAAAATTCTTTTCTTTATGCCATCAGTCTGTTGCAACTTTTTTCCACATTCCCGACAGAAGTCTTTCTGTAACTGTTCTTCTACCTTTTCTATTTTTATGGTTATTTCCCCTGCCAGACCATTTCTCCTGCAGAAACTTCGGACTGTGTCCCTTGACAGCCCCATCTGCTTTGCAATCGCTGTACATCCAAGACCATCTTGCCGAAGTTTTGTTATCTCCATTTTCTGTCCATCTGTCATAAGAACACCTCCATTCAGTCACAAAGCAATAAATTTCTGAAAAAACAGCCTCTCACTATACGGAGATTTGGAGGCAGTTTTGGTACCCCAAAAAATTAAAAAATTTGTCCTGCATCATTTTATGAATGTTTAGCTTGTCACTATTCGCACTCATTTTCGATTCAAAAACAACAGAAAAAGCCACAGGCACTAAGCCTAGATGTGGACTAAGTACCTGCGGCAGATTATTTCAATAATTCATTTACTCTTTTCTGTACAACGGAATAATCATATCCCGCTTTTGTAAGTTTCTTTTTGCGTTCATCGCCATTGCCCCAATCGCCACGGATAACCTCTCGTGCAATGGCATCAACAGATTTCTTTACAGTTGATTTTATAGGTTGTGAGATTGAAGAACCAAGAGCTTCTGTTACCTTTGCTGCTAAGTCACCAAGCCTTGAATATAGCCAGTCACCTGGACAGGATTTATTTGCAAACCAACAGTGAACGGTAAGAACCATCTCATCAGGCTTTGGTGTATAGTTAAGGGTTTTATTTTTACTGCCAACCCACAGTAATTTCTTTTTACCGTTGCGTTTGCAAATGTCTGTGCAGAGTTTAATGAGTGAATCATAGACTTTTTTATTCATTTTATATGGCTTAGTTTTATCACTGGCACATTCAATAGTAATTGCCCTTTGGTCATTGGCATTGTTTGAAGAACACCAAGAACGATTTTTCTCCTCTACGCATAATGAAACCCTGCCATCTGTACCAATTCCATAATTGCAGCTTGCTTGCCTTGATGGACTTGTAAAACATTCACAGATGCTTTCTGCAGAGAGCTGTCCAACAACACAGTGTGGTGTGATGCGGTCAATGCTGTGTGTTCTCTTTCCTGAATGATTAGGACTGAGTTTGGTGTAAGATACCATAGAACTGTTTGTGTATTTCATAACTGTTTGTCCTCACTTTCCGAGCGGTTGTGTAACTGCTCTAACACTGTTTTAATTTTTTCAGGAACAGGAAGCCCTAAGTATGCTGCATTCTCTAAAAGAGAAACACCCTCATTAGAAATATAGAAAAAGATTATTGCTGTCCTTAAAACACAGCCTGTTCCAATTACTTGTACATCAAGGATATTTGCAATCCCAACAAGCATAAAAATTAACACTTTTTTGAATATGCCTTTAAAACCTACTTCGCTGGACAGCTTTTGGTCAATAACTGCACACATAATGCCTGTGATGTAATCTACCACAACAAAAGCAATGAGTGCATAAAGCAGACCATCACAGCCACCAAGGAAGTAACCAAGCCACCCTCCAATAGCTGTAAAAATAAGCTGGATAAAATTCCAGAACTCTTTCATGATGAATACCTCCGTTTTCTTAAATTTGTGTATAATAAAAGACCATCTACTAAACAGCAGACAGCCTTATATTAAAATATTTGATTGTGTCAATTACATAAATCTTTAAAGAATCTTTGTTACATTTATTCCTTGCTATTTCACGGCTTTAGAGCAATAAATAACACTACCTGAATCCGCATCTGCTTAAAAAAGGCAGCAGGGAAAACAGAATCCAAGGAGGACATTTTTATGAAGACAAAAAATATAAAAGTCGTATATACAAACCGTTACTCAAAAAACTCCAACACCACAGTTCCAAAAATACAGATGGAGGGACAGTGGCTTGAGCAGCTTGGCTTTACCATTGGCACACCACTCATAGTTGAGTATGAGGAAAATTCCATCCACATACGCACACTTACTGAAGAAGAGCTGGCAGAAAAGGAGCAACAAGAGGTTCAAGTAGAGCTTGAGAAAAAGATAGCACAGCTTAAGAAGATGAAGCACCGCATGAAGACCAAAAAGGCATAAGACGGCTCTATCCCACTTCTATTCTATCCTTTTCCACATATAGCAAGTGATATAAGGCTGTAAGTTGCTATGTGCACTGCCTCCTCCAGTTGATGCAGTAGAGCCATAAATGCTATGGCCGTGGCTTCCTCCGCTTGCCGTTGCCTTATTAGACAAAGTTATAGAGGTTGTACTGTCCACTACCACTTTATTGCTGGAATTACTAACGCCCAGTGCTGATTGTGTTAAATTTAGGTTGTGGCTATGGTTTCCTCCATCACCAATAGCAAGTGTGCCTTTTGCATGGCTATGACTTGGTAAATTATTCAAGCCAAGAACTACAGTTTTACTTCCACCTGTTTTTTCAACAGGCGAAAAGTCAGCATCAGCTCCAGTAACACCGACAGGCACACGCCCTGAACCCCACGATATCCATTTTCCACCAAAATATTCTGACGGATTTGTGGAGATTACACTCATATAAATACTGCCTATAGGATGCATTAGTCCTGCCAAGGATTTAATATAATCTTTCAGCAGTTTCCCATATACTTTTACATCCCATTCCTCTGAAACTTCAAAACAGTTTTCTGTTTCACAAACTTTTCCTATAGCAACGCCTTTGCCGCCACTCTTAAAATCCATAACCACAGCAGATGTAGATATAATATCTTGCACAGAAATTTTGTTGAATTCGTCAGAAATGATATAACGTACATCATAAGAATACTCTGTAGAAATTTTCCCTTCACCAAAAATAACAGGCTCTCCAGAAGAAAGCTCACCTGCTGTTATCCACTGTGTATCTGTTGATTTTTTATAATAAGATATTACGCTGATATGATTATTATTTTTACAGGACGCATAGTTATAAATAGCGGTAGTAAGCACATATGTGCCATCATCAGTTAAATTTCCACTGCTGTAACAGCGTTGTGAATTATAGTTTTCAAAATATGGTATAAAATATTGCTCTACAATAATTGTGACTCTTGCCTCATCTGAAACTCTACCTCTTGAATCTGTGACAGTTGCCTTAAAAGTAATAGCACCATAATTGTTTAAAAAACCTGTGGTCAAACTTTTATCAGAACCAGAAAAACTTCCTCCTGAAATTGAATAAGAAACTATATCTGAACCGTAACTTCCAACTGCACCATCTATTGTTAGTTTTGCTTTTGAATGTGACTGTACATATATTCCCCATTCTGATGGGACAATTCCGTCAATTCTTTCTGCTATAAAATTTGAAATTGTTGGTCTCATACTTGCAGTAATCATTAATGTTATATTACAAGTTATTGTACAAATGCCAGCCATTGAATTTGGTATTTGGTTTGCAAGGGTTAAAGGTGGAGTCCATAAAATAGATGTATCTTTAGTTTTTATCGCTATTATTCCTTTTGTACTACCAAAAGAATATATCAGTGTATGAGTAAAAGATGGTGATGAACTTGTTATAGTAATTCTACTTTCTGTTCCAAAATTTACTGACTGTGCTGATACAGAAGAGGGCTTTAGAATAGTATTTAATGTTACGGTAGAGGATGCCTTTATTTCTTCATAATAAGTGCCATTAATAGTTGTCTGTATGGTAAATACCGCAGACATAGTAATTGATTTTGTACCATCACTGTTATGAGGAACATTTTGTGATATTGTTCCAAGTAAATGTGTACCTGTGCCAGAAATAGCTGGTGATATAAAATAATCAACTGTGTCATTAATTGTACAGCTATTTTTTCTGCTTTTGATAGTAATATCTATATCGTTTATAAGTAATTGTTGATGTATTTTTTTATATATTCTTTGACTGACTCCATTCCACCTTAAACTGATAATGTCCAGCTACGATTGAATTTAAAAAACTTCCGCTTGAAGCCATAAGAAACTCCTTTCTTTACACAGGATCACGCCATTTGACTGAGAGATTGCCACTCACCCTTGGTATAAAATCAAACCATCCACGGTTTTCATTTCCAAGTGACAGTTTATTTCTGATTTCTGCATTGGTAATAACAAGGCTCTGGTTGGAAATATAGGCAATTTTCTGACCATTTTCCTTAAATGCGAGATACTCTCCTGAAAGTTCTGCCGTGAAAGCGTTTCCCACCTTGCCAAGTTCAATAAGCGCACCTTTAAAGCGGATATATTCTTCCAGAAGTGACTGATTATCTGCAACCGTGCTTTTTATTTCATTTGTGACCTGCATAAAATCAAAACGGATTTCTGTACTGTTCTGTGTAATGCTTGTTTCAAAATCCTGCTGTATGATTTCAAATTCTGACTTTGAAATATACCCATCACGCACAGCCATATTTATATTTTCTGATGTTTTTGATATTTCAGAATAACATTCATGGATATTTTCTTTCAATGATTCGGTCGTGTCCAGAGCAGTAGTGGCATCTTTAACTGCTGCACTAATTTTGGATTCCTGCCCTAAAATATTCTCTTCTAAAGCGGAAATATTCTGTCCTTGTTTCACTGAAGCAGATGTCAGTGTTATGCCACTTGCACCAATCATTATAGTATTGCCTGATGGATTAAGGTAATCCTTTGTTTTACTTAAAAGGAGATATTTTAGGTACAGAAGAAATCATAAAATGTATATG
>DESG01000049.1 GCA_002361175.1 Lachnoclostridium sp. UBA3320
AAGATATGGTTTCCATGGTACAAGCCATAGTTTTGTTTCAAAAAGACTTGCAGAACTTGCGGGGCTTGACTATGAAAATTCAAAGCTTATTGTCTGCCATATCGGAAGTGGAGCAAGTATTTCAGCTATTAAAAATGGCAAGTCAGTTGATACAAGTATGGGTATGACACCATTAGAAGGTCTTGCTATGGGTACACGTTCAGGAGATATGGACCCTGCAATAATTGAATTTATCTGCCAAAAAGAGAATATTAGTGTAAGTGACTTTACTATGATTTTAAATAAAAAATCAGGTGTTCTTGGTATGTCAGGTGTTTCAAGTGATTTAAGGGACCTTGAGGCAGCTTCTAACGAAGGCAATAAAGATGCCAAGAATGCACTTGATGTATTTGTATATCGTATAATTAAATATATAGGAGCTTACTATGTAGCACTTGGCGGCACAGATGCAATAGCACTTACAGCAGGAGTAGGAGAGAACAGCAGCGAGGTACGTAAGGCAATTATGGAAGGATTAGCTGCCATAGGGGTTAAAATGGATGAAGAAGCTAATAAAAAACGTGGAGAAGAAGTTCTTCTTTCTACACCTGACAGTAAAGTACCTGTATGGATTGTTCCAACAAACGAAGAACTTGCAATCGCCAGAGAAACTGCACGTCTTGCATTTTAAATCACACAATGCTACCATACACTAATTTTTATACAAATAATGCCGATAAAAATAGTAGTATCATAAATAATATTTGTATATAGTCAAGGAGGATGAATTTATGAATGGTATAAGTAGCTATGGTGCATATTTAAGTAATCAGTACAATAATAGTATTACAAATAATCAAAGAACGAATAGTACAAAGCAGACACAGGCTTCAAATGATAAAGATGAAGTTAAATTAAGTGATAGAGCTAAAAATTTATTGAAAGAACTTAGACAAACTTATGGCAATGTAGATTTTATGGTTGCAAGTTATAGTTCAGATGAGGAAGCTGATACTTATTTATCAAGAGGAACAAAAGATTTTAGCGTTCTTATAGACCCTGAAGAACTTGAAAAAATGGCTAGTGATGAAGATACCAAAAAGAAAAACTTAGGTATTATTGATGAAGCAATGGGCAAGCTTTCTGATATGAAAGATAAGCTCGGTGACAAAAAAGACGAAGTTACACGTCTTGGCGTTTCTATTGATAAAAATGGAACAGTGTCATATTTTGCTGAATTAGAGACATTAAGTGAAAAACAGAGAGAACGTATAGAAGAAGCTAAAGAAAATAAAAAAGAAGAAGAGGGTGGCTACATACAGAGTTCACGTGTAAAAAGGACAAAGGTTACAGCAGATTCAGTAGATGGACTTTTTGACAAAATCAACAATGTTGATTGGTCTAAAATAAAAGAAGAGAAGCCAGACCCAGAGATGAATAGGTTTGATTTTAGCATCTGATTTTATGAATTGTTATCATATGTAGACCCAGCTCTAATTTAAAAGAAGAGCTGGGTTGTTTTCTTTGTATTGACACCTTTGAACTTCAATAGTAGAATATATTTGTAAAGGCAGTTATATTTGTTTTCAATATGGCTGTTTTAATTTGTGCTTTCTTTATTAATGTATACAAGAGGAGGTAAAGAATGGGTGAAATACGGTTACATGAGGGAGAATTAAATGTAATGGAGCTTTTATGGTCAAATAAAGCTTTAGCTGCTAGGGATATTGCTAAAATTATCAAAGAATACATAGGATGGGAAAAAAATACTACATATACAGTGATAAAACGGCTTATTGACAAAAAAGCTATTACACGTGAAGACCCAGGGTTTATATGCAGAGCTAATGTATCTAAAAAGAAAATCCAGAATATAGAAACACAGGCTTTACTTAATCAAATGTATAATGGTTCAATTTCAAATTTTATAACAACTTACTTAACTGAACAAAAACTATCAAAAGGAGATATAGAAGAACTTAAAAAAATTATTTCAAATCAGTCGCCAAAACCGACTAAATATTATTAGCAATAGTGGATATCTCTTCGCTAAACCCTAGTTTAACGAAGAGATACTTGCAAAAATATAGATAATTTTAAAGGGAGTTTTTATTATGAAAATATCAAAGAATGAAACTTTTCAACAACAAAGTATGCAAGAAAATACACTAAAATTAAGAGCTATATTAAAGGAATTGCCAGCATTTTGCAGAGATTATTTTCGTGGCATCGAACCATCAACATCTTTAAAAACACGTCTAGGCTATGCATATGACATAAGAACATTTTTCAGGTTTCTTATTTCCCAGAACCCTGCATTTAGTGATATAGATATAACTGGTATTACACTTGAGCACATTGAACAACTTAAACCTGTAGATATTGAGGAATATATGGAATATCTTAAATTATATTATTATAATGGACAAAAATATACTAATGATGAGCATGGGATTCACCGTAAAATGGCATCATTACGCAATTTTTATCTATACTATCATAAAAGAGAACTTATTAAAAACAATCCCACTGTTGTTGTAAATATGCCTAAGCTTCATGACCGAGAAATAATTCGTCTTGATACAGATGAGGTTGACGAGCTTTTAAACCTAGTTGAACATGGCAGCGACAATCTCAAAGGTATTAAAAAAACGTATTATGAGAAAAATAAACTGAGAAATATTGCAATTTTCACGCTTTTTCTAGGAACTGGAATACGTGTTTCTGAATGCGTTGGGCTAAATATTGAAGATGTTGATTTCAAAGAAAACAGAATACGAATTATCCGCAAAGGAGGCAAAGAAGAATATGTTTACTTTGGTACAGAGGTTGCTGATGCTCTTGGCAATTATATAGAGCTTTCAAGGTGTTTGGTGCAACCTCAAAAAGGGCATGAGCATGCCCTCTTCTACTCTATACAAAAACGGCGTATTACTGTAAAGGCAGTTGAAAACCTTGTAACAGAATACGCCAGTCAGGTGACAACATTTAAGCATATCACACCACATAAGCTTAGAAGTACATATGGCACTGCCCTATATCAGCAGACAGGTGATATTTACCTTGTAGCTGACGTTTTAGGACATAATGATGTCAATACTACAAAAAAACACTATGCTGCTATTGGTGATGATAGAAAGCGAAAAGCAGCAAAAGCTGTAACATTGCATAAAAACTAGTCTCAGTACTAATAGTGGTATACTTTTCTTTTTGCTAGTAAAAATGATTGTGATATAATAAATGCAAATATTTCTGCAACGGTGTTTGCACACCAGATTCCGTTAAGCCCAAATAATAATGGAAGGATAAGAACAGAAAGCATCTGGAATACAAGCGTACGCAAGAAAGAGATTATGGCTGATACTCCACCATTGTTAAGTGCTGTAAAAAATGACGAAGTAAAGATATTCATTCCTGCTAATATAAATGAAAATGCAAATATTCTAAATGCATTAACTGTCATATTAAAGAGTTCTGTATCATATCCGACAAAAATTTTGGCAAGTGGATATGCAAGAACTTGTGCAAGGCACATCATTATTACACCAGCAATCATCATAATTAGTAAGCTTTTATGACGCAAATTTTTTAGTTCATCATAGTGGAGTGCACCATAGTGATATCCCACAACAGGGGACGTCCCGATTGTATATCCAATAAAAATTGCCACAAAAATAAACTGTATATACATAAGGACACCATAAGCTGCAACACCGTTTTCTCCTGCAAATTTTAAAAGTTGTAAGTTATAAAGCATACTTACAAGCGAGCCTGATATACTTGACATAAGCTCTGATGAGCCGTTAGCACATGCCTTTAATAATATTTTAGCTTTTAATTTAGTCTTTTTTAACTGCAATAGACTGTTATTGGGACGTATAAAGTAGATTAGCGGCACTAATCCTCCTACACATTCGCTCATACCTGTAGCTAGTGCTGCACCTGCAACTCCCCATTTAAATCCCATAATAAATAAAGTATCCAGTGTCATATTGGTAATACCAGCACATACCGTAGCTGCAAGACCAAGCTTTGGTTTTTCTGCTGTTGTAAGAAATGTTTGGAATACATTCTGCAACATAAATGCTGTATTAAAAAACAGTGCAATTCTTCCATAGATAACACAGTATTCAATCATTGAATCTGTTGCTCCAAGCAGCCGTGATATAGGGCGTATTAAAGCAATTCCTATTATTGATAAAATAACTCCACATATAACTGTAAATACAACAACCATTGAAAAGTAATTGTTTGCCTTGTCTTTTTTACCCATTCCAAGTGTCTTTGCAACTAGCGCACTGCCTCCTGTTCCAATCATAAAGCCAACTCCGCCAATTACCATAATAAATGGCATTATAAGATTGATTGCAGCAAATGGAACTTTACCAGTGAAGTTTGATACAAATAAACCGTCTACTACTCCATAAATCGAAGTAAATACCATCATTACAATCGGCGGAAAACAGAAACGCATTATTTTTTTATAAGTAAAATGGTCAGATAAACGTATCTCCATATTTTCACTCCTTGTCTATATCTATTTATAAAATAATTCCTGCATATTTGCTACTAATAAATCTGTGTATTTATGAAAAAGATAAATAAAGATTTCCTGCTCTTCCACTGTCAGACCTGAAAATGTTTTCTTTTCTAACGCAATTACTTTGTCAATAGTTTGGTTTGCCAGTTCTGTTCCTTTTTTTGTCAGGTTTATCTGTTTTCCATTTCTTCCACCTGTTCCTTCAAGACTTATATAGCCTTCTTTTTCTAATTTTTTAAGAGCAGAGTTGACGGTCTGTTTAGGTTGATACATAGCATCACATATACTGCTCTGTGTTAAGTTTCCCTTTTCTTCACGAAGTATATACATAATCCAGAAAGCACAGTCAGACATTCCAAAGTTTCTTGCAGCTTTGTGGTAAAGCTCATCATTTTCTTTAATAATACTGTTATATTCTGCAAGTCTTTTACCTGTATTTTTCTTTTTCAACTGACAATCCCTCCATTAAATTGTCCGAAATCGGACTTTTATAGCATAATAATACTCTTTTAAATATTTGTCAATAGTTTATTTATTACAATAATATAAAAAGACACATGGTTTACATTTGCTGTTCCATGCGCCTTTACGCTGTTAGCGTCACTAATTCATTAAGCAATAAATTAAAATAGCTTGTTGTACCTCTAGCAAATCAAGCACCTCTTTTCCAAATATGTAGCCACACCATCCTCTTAATTTGAAAATGTTATATCATCAGCCACGTCTTTAACCTCTTGTATTGCATTGCCCATTGCTACACCAGTACCGCACATCTTTAACATACCTATCTTTTCTTTCAACAATCAAATTCTTCTATACAATCTGAAAGAATTTAAGATTACTGTCTAACTCATCTGCCAGATTGTTCAACTCTTTTGATGTTGCGACAAGATTTGAAATCGTCTCGTTTAATTCAGACATAGATGCTGTTGTTGTTTCTGCTGAGTCTGCATTTTGCCCAGAAATAGCAGAAAGAGCGTTTATTATTTCTTCTACTTTCTGACGTGAATCTTCGCAAGCTGCAGTACTTTGTCTTATCTGTGTCATTTCTTTATTAGAGTTTGTAATTCCTTCTTCAAGGAAATCAAAATGTTGGCTTGTCTGTTTTAATTTTTCCTGCTGCCTGTCAATTATCTCTGACACATCGTCTACAATATTTACAGTCATTTCCGCTTCATGCGCTAAGTCTTCTATTATGCCTTTAATAGTATTGGCTGAGGTGCTAGACTGAGTGGCAAGTTGTGATATTTCTGTTGCAACTACTGCAAATCCCTTCCCTGCCTCTCCTGCCCTCGCTGCTTCTATACTTGCATTTAGTGACAAAAGGTTTGTCTGACTTGCAATGGAGGTAATCAACTCTGTTGCTTCTTTGATTTTCTTAACTGATTCATTGGTAGTATGTATCTGCTGTACTACTTGTGAAAATGCATCTGATGTCTTTTGATTAGCGTTACTTAACTCTCCCATGAAAACAGATGATTCTGTGCTTATCTTTTTCATTTCATCTGTAACATCTCCAAGGTGTTCTACATTTTTTACAATGCCATTAAATACAGTACCCATATCATCTATTTGTAAAGAAGCAGATTCTGCTTCTGATGCCTGTGTTTCTGCACCACTTGAAATATTATCTACTGCCATTTTAATTTCATTAGAAGTAGAATTACTTGCTTTTGCCATATTGCCAAGCACATCACCTGAATTTTTGACTTTTTCAGAAATTTTTTGCGTAACACTTATTACTTCTGATATTTTATTTAAAAATTCATTTATGTATCTTCCAAAAACTGAAAATTCATCTCTGCCTGATTCCTTAGCTCTAACAGTTAGATTGCCACTCATTACACTTGACAGCGTATCTTTAAATCGTGTGACGCTTTTGTTCATGCTGTAACTGATATATAATGTAATTAATATTATAACTGCTGCACTGACAATAAGCACTAATAAAATAATAGCAAATAATCTGCTTTTTGCTGAGTTGGTGTTCTCTTCTATTGTCCCTCGCACATCATCTGTATGTTCTGTAAGTTTATCAGACAAGTTATTATTCTCTGTTTTAAGCTTAAGAAGTTCGCTATCTTTTTGTGCCATTTGGTTAAATACATCAAGTTTATTATTTACTTTTTTAAGTAGTGGGTCATGTATATTGCTATCTATTACATAATAGTCAATATTTGTAATTAATTCTTCAAAAATTTCTTGTATAGACTGCACTTCTTCTGTAACATCATTGCCTTCCACAACGTGCTTACTATAAGTCTCAACTTGTTTATTTAAAGTTTCAAGTGAACCATTAAAGTCATATTTATCTACAAATGCACTGGTTGCTGTAAGTTCTCTGCTGTTTGATGTCACTAGGTATACATCATAAGATATTCTGTCATAATCCTGCATATTAAAATCTGACATAGAAAATTTAATTGAAACTTCTTCCCATGACTGATTGGCTCTTATAAAACGTGACTGTACCATAATACTGTCTTTGCCGCCAAACTGTGTTACTTCCATTTTTTTTAAAGCATCTCCATATGAACCAGGAAAGCCATCTTTGCCAAGAGTAGCGATATCAATTTCTGTTTTGTTTCTTCCCTTATAAAAAATTATATTATTGATATACATTCTGCCATTATACTCTATATTGTTTCCGCCAATTCTTACTAGAAAATTTTCACGTTTGCCTACATTAGGAATATCAGTTCTATATGTATACTTAAAATACCTGCTGCCGCCAACTGTTACATTTTCTCCACCAGCAGACATATTTTTCCATGAAGTATCAACCCACGACTTATCATCTTCTATCTGTGTAAATTCATTTTCTATATCTTCATCCTGAGACACAAACTCTGCATACTGCCCTAAATCCTTGGTAAATCCACGCTCATTACTTATAGAGCGTACATCTTCATAGTTTGCTTTACATTCATTTATAGTATCTGACATAGGCAATATATGCTCTCTTGTATCACTATTGCCTTGATTTGCTGCTGCATTTGATAGATTTTCCATCTCCTCAAGGTTATCTACAATATTGCCAAGATACTTGTCCTCTAAGAAATAAAGGTAAGATGTGTCAAAACTTTTATTTTCGTATTGATACAAGTTAATCCTGTTAATAGTAGTAAGTACCTCATTGTTGCTGCTGTTTTCGTTTAAGGAAGCAATTCCTACATAACCCAATACACATGATGCAATAATGGCGATAACGCCCATAAGAATAATTTTTCCCTTAATGCTTCCAAGCAGTCCCCCTTTTACTGTAGTATTGCTACGTTTTTGTGCTTTTTTCCCCATAAAAAACCTCTCTCCTTTCTTTTTTAAAAACGTAAAAAAGCTAAAAATGTTTCCGTAATATTAAGTATTTTTGCCTAATATTCTTAATAATATTACTTTAACATATTTTAGCTTTTTAATCAATATATAATTAAATTTTACCAATTATTTATTTTTAAACTTATTATATAATTACAAAGTTCCTGTGCCATCTCTCCTGCTTCTGGTATT
Source organism: Lachnoclostridium sp. UBA3320 (assembly GCA_002361175.1). Classification (GTDB taxonomy): domain Bacteria; phylum Bacillota; class Clostridia; order Lachnospirales; family Lachnospiraceae; genus Butyribacter. The sequence goes on from DESG01000049.1 coordinate 8,027, forward strand.
CTAAGATGTCCTGGAGTGCCGCATCCATTTCGTTTGAACATATAGTGTGATATCTTTTGGTCTCCAATATCCTTTACAGCTTCACCAATCGCTCTATCCCAGTTTTTATCATGGTTTAAAAGTGTTGTACAACAGATAATATGTGCATCTATATATTTTTTTCTTATATTACAGACAAAGTTTTTATAATGTTCTTTCCATATTAAAGACTTCTCACCACCATAGTCTTCTTTCATATAGTCATAAGGATAACTGTCATTTTGCCCAATTGCCACAATAACCAACTGTGGAATATACTTTGAAAAATCCCAGTCTGTTGCTTTACCAAGCGTTGGATTATAACGCACCTTGTCCCATACACTTTCCATGCCAATCTGTTCTGGCTCATTAAAATAGCCTGTTCTATCCATAAGTGCAATACCACCCTGAGCAATATCGTGAATCTGTGCATTAAGTCTTCTTGCAGTTATCCATGCATAAGAATACCAACTATTAGAGTATTCACCATTATGTTCTGGGTCTGGTTGCCCAATATATTTAACAGCTTCTGAAACCTCACCTGCTGACACTGAATCTCCATAGACTTCTATTTTTCTCTCTGGTTTTCTTGGCATTTGAAGCAGCTGCTCCCCATCATCAATTTCAAACCCAAGAAATGTTATTTCATGACACGAGTCCTGTCTTTTAAAAAGCGTGACTTTATGTTCATTATTTTTAGATGGCTTTACATCAATATCTAAAGAGGTACTCCCTTCTTTTGGAAGTGGAAGCACAAAGTATCTGCCATCAACGACACATCCAAGATAATTGTCCCAATACGCATTATTATTTTTTAAGTAAACTTTTAAAATATTTCCTGTAAAACGCATTACAACTAAAGTACATGGAAAAACAAAAACAGGTTCTTGTGGATTACTCCAATCGATTCGACCCATATATGAAAGCTTATCATTATTTGGAAATATTTTCATAAATAACATCCTCCTTCTTTGTTATAAATATACATTACTATTTTCATATTGTCAAACAGCTATACAGATGTTAAAATCAAACATAAATATCTTTATTTTATCTTAGAACAGGGGGTTGCTATGAAAAAAGTTGGTATTGTAATTTGCAATTATAATAAAGAAGATGCTGTACTAGATTGTATACAAAGTATTTTAGAATCAAAATTTAAAGACTATGACCTTTATGTTGTAGACAATGGCTCTACAGACAATTCTGTAAAACGTATAAAAGAAAAATATCCATCAGAACTTACTTTACTTGAAAACAGTGATAATCTTGGTGGTTCTGGCGGCTTTAACACAGGACTTAAAGAAGCATATAAAAAAGGATATCCTTACCTTATGTGTGTAGATAATGATGCTTTGCTAGATGAAAATGCAGTTGGAAACCTTTATAACTTTTTAGAAAATCACAGTGAAGTGGGCATGGCTGCTGCCAAAGTTTACCATTTAGAAGCTCCTGAATATGTGCAGCAATTTGGTCAAAAAATTGATTTTGAAAATTTTTGTACAGAGGTTTATTATTATAATGAATTTGAAGACGGCAGTATGCCAGAGTATCTCTATGTAGATTCAGTGGCAGCGTGTTCACTTATGGTAAAACGAAGTATTATTGATAAAATCGGATTTATGCCAGAAGAAAATTTTTTATATTGGGACGATACAGAATGGTGTTATAAATGTAATCTTGCAGGATATAAAGTAGCGTCTGTTGGAAGTGCTAAAGCTCTTCATGCAATGGGGGCTAAGAATGAAGCTGTCAACACTTTTCCAACCTACTATGCATGGCGCAACTGGATTGTTTTTTTTGCAAAATACACAAAGGAAAAAAACCTTGAAAAAATGGCAGAGACCTTTCTAGGTTCTCTTTTCCAAGTCACATATGAGGGACTTCACACAGGCAGTCAAAATCGTACAAAGACAGTTATGCTTGCATATGATGACGCAATTCATGGTGTTATGGGCAAAGCTGGAAACAACAGAATTTTTAATCTTGACTATGATGATACACCTTTTTTAGATTTATTTAAAGGAAAAGAAAAGATTTACTTAGAAGAAAACCAGTTTCCTGGCACAGCGGAATTGTTAAAAGAGCTTGCCGCAGACAATGGCTATAATATCACTTGGGTTACAGAACCTAAAACAAACGTGCCAGTTATTTCACTCTGTGAAAATATCTTTAAAATTGAAGATTTAAGTCTGCAAAAAATTTATATAGATATTAACAGGTGTATTTTTGCAACAGAAGAAGATGCACTTGACATTATTAATTATAATTATAGCAAAAGAAGTTTTATATATGCACAAAAACCTATATTTCTTGAGTGCATAAGACGATTAAGAGATAGTAAGATAGGGGTCTGAAAGTTGCCTGTCCTCATGCCAGAAAAGCCCTCCGCCTTATGGCGAAGGACTAAACTTTCGACCCAACCATTTAATTTGAAATTATGCTCTGCTTGCTAATAAAACTATCCTATACAGTCATAATCTCTTTAGACTTATCATCAATCATTTTATCAACTTTATTTACATAACCATCTGTCATTTTTTGAATGTCATCTTCTGCATCTTTTTGCTCATCTTCAGAAATTTCATTGGCTTTTTGCTGCTTCTTAGCCATATCATTGGCATCTCTGCGTATATTTCTTATTGCCACTTTACACTCTTCACCTTTTTTCTTTACATCTTTAACAAGTTCCTTGCGCCTGTCTTCTGTAAGTTCGGGAAAAGTAAGACGTATAACTCTTCCATCATTGTTTGGTGTCAGTCCAAGGTCTGATACAAGTATTGCTTTTTCGATATCTTTAATCAGACTTGGCTCCCATGGCTGTATTACAAGTGTGCGTGCCTCTGATACAGAAATATTAGCAACGGATTGAAGATTAGACGGAGCGCCATAATAATCTACTGTAATTTTGTCAAGTACATGTGGATTAGCACGTCCAGCACGTATTGTAGTATAATCATTTGCAAGATTTTCAACAGATTTTTTCATCTTATCTTCAAATTCTTTTAATTCAACACTCATTTTTATTTTCTCCATTCTGCCGCAAATACGGCTATTATGCTGTAACCAAAGTGCCTTTTGTAACACCTTGTACTGTATTTACAATGCTATTTTTATCGTTAAGCCCAAAAATCATCATAGGCATATGATTTTCCATGCAAAGAACTGCTGCCGCAAGATCTATAACTCCAAGGCGATTATTAATTACATCATCTATGCTAATTTCATCATATTTTTTAGCATTAGGATTAACAGCTGGGTCTGAATCATAGACACCATCTATTGATTTTGCAGAAAGGATAATATCCGCTTCTATCTCAACAGCACGTAGAACTGTTGATGTATCTGTAGAAAAATATGGGTGTCCTGTACCACCCGCAAAAAATACTACCATACCTTTTGAAAAATATTTATTAGCTCTGTCTTTTGAAAAAAGTTTCGTAAATGAGCCACATTCAAATGGTGTCAACACACTTGTCTTTATGCCTTCCGAACGAAAAATCTCTGAAACATATATACAGTTCATAACAGTAGCAAGCATACCTATTTGGTCAGCCTTAGTGCGGTCGATATGTTCACTTGTCCTACCACGCCAAAAATTACCGCCTCCTGTAACTATTCCAATTTCTATACCCGCATCAATAAGTTTTTTCACTTGTTTTGCAACATTAATACACGTAGCTTCATCAAAGCCTGTTTTATTTGATCCAGCAAGTGCCTCCCCACTCAATTTTAATAATATTCTTTTATATTTTGTCATAACTTTATTCCTCTTCAAAGAATTTATCAAGGTCTATTCCTGAATTATACAAAGAACAGTAACCTTCTATTACTGCACCAGAATTGATATTAATAGATTTGGCCTTGATATCACCTTTTAAAATAGCCGTTGATTCTATTGTCAGTGGTCCATCAATATCAATATTACCACGTACAGCTCCTGCAATATATGCAGATGAACCCGAAACATCGCCTAAAACTATAGTTCCTACACCGATTTTAATAGTACCCTCACTTAAAAGACCACCATTAAGCTTAGGTGTATTTACATAAATTTCAGCAGCAGAAACACCACCTGATACTATACCATTAATATATACTTTTCCCTGACAATCAATATCACCTGTAATAGTACCTCTAACTTCAAGAGAGCCATCAGATGAAATACTTCCAGTAATAGTTGTATTCTCAGTAATTACTGTTACTGTGCCATTTAGACGTTCTTCATTTATTGACTTCATAGCTTCATTATTAACTATATCATCATTAATAGAAGCTGGTGTAGTTTTTGATGATTCTTCTTTTACTGGCTCTACTTCTGTCTCCTGTATAACTTCTTGTGCATCTGTCTCTGATGAAACACCTTCCTCTGTCATCTCTTTTTTTGCTTTCTCAGCAAGTTCCTCAGCTATCTCCTCAGCAAATTCTTCTACAAGTTCTTCTTTCTCTGATTCCTGATTATCGCTATCAGTATAAAAATTATCGTTTGTAATATCAAGGTTGACATCAGAAGAATTATCAGAAGAAGCACTGTCGTCAGCAAAAATCTGATTTAACAAATCTTTGTCAATGTTATCATCAAAGCTGCCTAAAGCATCTTCATCTAAAGCAAATGCCTCTGTTTCGTTTACATCATCATCTTTAAATAAATCCATCTTTTACCCTCCTGAAATATATTTTCTTTGCAATTTATTATAACACTATTTTTTTTATCCGTCTATACGAAAAATTCACCTGTACAGTTTAGCAATAGCAGGTATCATATCTCTGTGCTTACCCCACTCATAATAAAACTGTGAATGGTTTACAGGTGCTAAACCTACACAAGTTTCTGGAGTACACCATGCGATTCCCTTTTTTGTAAGGTAATCTCCAAATGAACCATTAGCACCACTAATGCTTTCACGTATCGTGCGATATCCTGTCTGTCGTTTTATGGTACTTAAAAGAGAAGAAGCTTTAGTATAGTAGATAACTCTGCCTGCTTCATGATAATTTATAACAGCTTTAGGGGTTATGTTATTAATAAGCTTTATAATCGCTTTGGTTTCTTTCTCAGATGCAGCATAAGACCCCGAATAGCCCTCTGAGCCACGCTTTGTACCTTTTGCTGTGTCTTTTCTAAATCCAACAGAAAAATTTCTGTTTAAATCAACACCACGTGCATTAGCTTTCCATCTGCTGTATCGCCCTTTGCCAAATCTTTTTACAAGTCTTTTTAAAGATGTACTCTTAATTCCTGACAGTCCATATTGACTTATATTTACACCGTCTGGATTAAGCATGGGTATTATATAAAAACACACATTATCAAAAAGTTTACTGTATAAAACTCCGCCATATTTTCCTGAATAATAGTATCTACAGCACCTTTCAAGCATTTTCATAACAAGCTGCGAATTAAGCCATTCTCTTGCATGCATTGTAGATTGAATAAGCACCTTTTTGTTGGCATTTTCATTACCAAGCCTTGCACAGTATATATTGTTATTATCAGCAGTTGACGTAAGCACTGATAATTTCATTACATCTTGATAAAACTGCGACATTTTCTTTATATCACGTTTCATATCGGCATATGAATATTTTGTATCATATATATTTACAATACTGTTTATTGAACTGTCTGAAAGCGATGCGTTATTCTTTTCTATATATCCAATACTTCCGTCCAAAAGCTTAATTCTATACCAGCCAACAGAACTTTTTGCAATACAGTGATATCTTCTTTTAGCCTTGGCAGTTGCTATCTGCTCTCCATTGTAAATGCCTGAATATATAGCTGTCTTTTTATTTATAAAAGCTCCTTTATTAACAGAATTAAAAATAAAATTAAATGAAAACTCTGCTTTTGAAGTATAATTGCCAATTCCTGACAGTTCAACACTATAAATGCCGTCTTCTTTAAGTTCATCGTCCAGTTTAAGTACAATTTCACTTTCATCTTTATAAACAGTAAATTCACTAGCCGAATAAACAGTACTTTCAATATTTTGAATCGCCGCACTAAGAGTTATGCCTGCATCTGGAACATACTCTTGCTTATTATAAAATGCATATGCAAGCATATCATCTTCCGACACCTCATGTGCAAATCTTAGCACTATTCCTTCAAATTCAGAAATAAACTGCACTTCTTGTAAACTAAAGGACTTTGTTTCAAAATACTTTGCAAGCAGTCTATAAGCTTTAAGATATTTTCCATTGTTTGTTATCTTCCAGACATTTATCTTTCCATCATGTTGTATACTCATATCTGTATCAGAAATAGCATTTTTCTCAATAAGTCTGGATATTTCAAGATAACCTATATAAATATCATATGCCGTTTCAAAATTATCAATATCATCAACATTATTAATACCAGAAACAGCACATATACTTTCTATATTATTGTAAATATCTACACTTCCATCTATGCCATTTACTGCAAAATAAACTGTATATTCCCCATTATCTATTTTAACTGTAATTTCTAATATAGAGATACCATTATTCTCTACATTTATTTTATACTTTTCATCTTCTATAGATACTGCATCAGGATTATACGTATACTCTCCTGTAAAATCTACAAGATTATTACAGTTTTTAATATTTACATTGCCTCCTGCTTCTAATATATCATCTATATTACAGACTTGCGCAAGCTCAAAACTTTGCCCGATTGTAACAGATATCATATTTTTTATCTGTATTTCGCTGCCAGTATCGCTCTTTACTGCATAAATTATGTCGTCAATAACAGTATCGCTGTTCATATCAAATACAACCGCCGCATCAGCATTTTTATAAAATAATATGCAGCAGAATAATATAATTGTACTAATTATAACTTTTTTCATCTTTTACCTATCAGTCTTTCTCCATACCTTTCTTGAAAAAAAGTATATGCTTTATCAAATGTTATCCACAATATTTCAACAGCGGCTATTAAAACTATTACAAAAAGTGCTGGTATTTTAGACAATGTTTTAATCCACCCATCTAAAAACAATGATTCAAATCCTATAAAATAATTAACTATTATAAGGGCAAGAACAAGCAAAATATGGTAACATATGCCTTTAATAATCATACCAGATGCAAAAGAAACTTTTTTGTTTCTTAAATATTCCGCTACTGAAATATATACAGAAAATCCTGCAAATGTAAAACAGTAAAGTTTCTGTGGCGCAAGAAAAAGTCCTATAAGAAATGTTCCTATTATAAATGCAATACCAGCTTTTGTTGAAAAACGCCTCTGAAAAACGCCTGTCATAAATGATGCTGCCGCAAGCAGAAAAAGTGAACTTTGTTCTATAACGCCACTAAGCACTATAAGAATGACGGCAAGTGCCATCATAATCCCACCCCATGCTGTTTCTTCTGATTTTAAATGCAACTGCACAAATCCCCTCCCATACATTCACAGAGCGTATCTGCACACCAAAGGTCACAACAAAAATTGCCTGTGCCGCAATCAGAGCCATAGTTATTGGGATTGCGTCCATATCCTGAACCATAGTTTTGATAACTCTGTCTATTGTATTGTCCATTGTTATAGTTGTCACCACCACTTTGATATCCGCCATAGCTGCTGCCTTGACTGCCATTTTGATATCCCTGGCTATAGCCACTGCCGCCACCTGCCCTCATATTCATTATTTGGGTGTATGCTGCCTGTATTTCTTTAAACTTATCCTCTGCAAGGTCTGCAAGAGGGTTATTTACATAAGCATCAGGGTGATACTTCCTGCTTAATTCTTTATACGCTCTTTTTACTTCGTCATCTGTGGCATTTGGTGAAATTCCAAGTACCTGATATGGGTCTGTCACTTTCTTTCCTCCTCTTCCTTCGCATAAATACTATCATAACGATTCCACACTCCCGCATAAAGTATATTTCGCAAGATATCTATATAATCAAGACACGGCAGCTGTTCAAATGCACCACATGCCATTGATATCTCATTTAAAAGCATCTCTCTTACATTTTTTTCAAAAGAAATGTCATTATACACTTTTATAAACGGGTTATATCGGTTATTCTTAATATCTTCCTGCAAATCATCATATGCATCCATAATATAAATATATCTTCCAAGATAATAACCCATATCTTGAAGATACATCTTAAACATATCTTCTTTATAAGTAAAAATTTCTGCAAGAAGACTGCCAAAGCAATCTGCAGCTTTTATAATATCATATTTTTTTTCTTTTTCAAGTCCAGATAACTTACCAAGTGATAATTTTATTGCATCTGCCTGTCTTTTATGTTTCGCTGCTGCCCTATGCGCTTTCTTTCTGTAAAGCACAGTTCCTGCCTTTCCTCTTAAAGAATTATCGTCATTTTTATCATCTAAACATTGATAAAAACTTAAAATTATATTTAAATCAGCACAATAATCTGTAATATCGTTATACAGAATTTTATGCCTCTTTGCAGGGTGCACCAAGCATCGTTTTTTTTCATATCTGCATTTTACATCATATACAGAACTTAATAATATTATGAGAAATGTCATATCATATGTCAATGTTATACGTCCTGCAATACCATATTTTGTACGAAGTCTTTCACAAAGCCCACAGTAAAATGCATGATATACTTCATAATCTTTTATTTTAAGCTCCGGTTTGCGTATTTGTACATATCCAAACAAGTATAAACCTCCAAATATATTAATAAATAAATTATACTGCTTTATAATATCACAAAACTGTGTTATTATAAAGTACAGAAAGATTAAAACTATGGAGGTTTTTATGAAATTTTTAATACAAAGGGTCAACCATGCATCTGTAGAAGTGAATAATAAAATAATTGGCAAAATTCAAAATGGATTTCTTATATTTATAGGAATATGTGATAAAGACACAGAAGAAATTGCAGACAAAATGATTAAAAAAACATGCAATCTCAGAATTTTTAGTGATGAACAAGGCAAAACAAATCTCTCATTAAAAGATGTAGCTGGACAACTGCTGCTTGTATCACAATTTACACTCTATGCAAACTGCAAAAAAGGCAACCGCCCTTCATTTATAGAAGCTGGAAGCCCTGAACACGCAGAAAAGCTATATGAATATATTATTAATAAAGCTAAAGAATACATAGGTATAGTTGAAACTGGCAGCTTTGGTGCAGATATGAAAGTCTCACTTGAAAATGATGGACCTTTTACAATAATTCTTGATTCAGAAGAACTGTAATTAAAAACGTGTTTCTAATTCAAGCAAAAATTTTTTAACTTCAATGCCACAAGCGAAACCACCAAGTTTTCCATTCTTATTAATTACTCTATGGCATGGTACAATAATTAAAATAGGATTTTTGCCATTGGCATGTCCTACAGCTCGCACTGCTTTTTTATTGCCAATGCCACAAGCTATACTCTCATAACTTCTGGTTTCGCCATACGGAATATTTTGAAGTTCTTTCCACACTTTTTTTTGAAACAAAGTTCCATTTAAACTTATATGCAAATCAAATACACTTCTTTTACCTGTAAAATATTCATTTAACTGCGTATATGCTTCATAAAGAACATCAGAGTGCCTTGTGTAATCTTTTGATGGTACAGCATTTATACCATCTTGTTTTAATGAAACTTTTATAATACTGCCGTTTTCTTCACAGATTTCTAGTAATCCTATAGGGCTTTGAAAAATATAGTTGTCCATAATGTCATTATACTCCAGAATTGATTTTATCTCTGTATAAGAATACCACAGTATTTGTGTTTATACAACAGTTTACAATGGTTTAAATGCCTCTGCTCCATGTTTACATATAGGACAGATATAGTCTTCTGGCAGTGTACTTTCTTCATAAATATAGCCACATATTGTACATATAAACCCTTTTCTATTCACATTGTTAGTTTCAGGTGCAGGTTTAATATTCTTCTGATAATAGTTATATGTCACTGATTCATCATCTGAAATAATCTGTGCATCAGTGACATCCGCAATAAAAAGTGTATGCGTACCTAGGTCTTTCTCTTCTATAACTTTACCTGAAATATATGCACTACTGTATTCTGTTAAGTATAAAATACCATTTTCTGAGCGTCTTACACTGCCATAGCCTGTGAATTTATCTGTATCACGTCCACTGGCATAACCAAACTTTTTATATAAATCCATTGGTGCAGTCTCTGAAAGAACTGACACATTAAATATGCCTGTTTTTTTAACCATATCATGTGTGTAATTATTTTTGTTTACCACAGTTATTATTCGTACAGGCGATGATGTAACCTGTAGTACAGTATTTATTATACATCCATTATCTTTATCTGTTTTTGTAATAAATAGAAATAAACCACTTGTGAGTTTAAACAATGCCTTGTCATCCATGCTGTTGTCCCTCCTTGTTAAGCATTTCATTATGATAAACTATAGAATTGCCAGTACATACAGCTATATCTTCATCTTTTCCTGATTCAAAGGTTTTATACATTGCTTAGTATAACTTTCCAATAATCTATTCGTTTGTTTTTTGTATATATGTAATATATTCTTTATCTTCAGCACTAATCCTAAAAGATTGAAGGCATTTTTGCAATGTTCTCTTATAAGTTGCACTATCAGGGGTATGTACTAAAAGATATTCTCTTGTTTTCTGCGGATACGCTACCCATGCATCCGCAAATGCCCATGCCACTCCCATTGAAGCATAATATTTTCCTGTATCAATCTCACCAAGTATTTTAAGAGTCTTATCAATATATATATCATTTAAAAAATATGCACGCAGCATTACAGCTATAAACCGTACCTCGTATTCCTTATGGCTGTTTCTATAATCCATAAGAAACCCCCACATTTCTTTCTGATACTTAGCCGCTATTTTAAGTGATGAACATAAAGAGTCATTTACTGACCAGTTGTCAATATATGGAATAAATTCTTTTATTGCACAGAGAAGTTCTTCAATATCCACCTTAGCATAGCCAAGCACCATAGCTTGTATCATTGTTTCCTCAAAATATTTATTGTCTTTCCATGCCATACATGCTCTCCAGTTATCTTTTGCAATGTCCTTTGCAATCTCACGAAGTCTTGGAAGCCTTATGCCTAATATATTATCCACGCCTGGTAAAAGTGATGACGAAAACTTTCTGTATTTTTCTTCTGTAGTTTCCTCAAGCAATCTTCTCACTTCTTGTTGTGTCATATGTATATATCCTTTCTTTAATTTGTTCTATATTTTTTGTTAGGTTTAGTACTTGTACATTTTGGAAATGCAGTGCGTTCCCATTGATGCGTAACTGACATATCTTTATCTGTTTTAAGGAAAAAGTCCATATATATATTTTTATTATTAAATTTGCCATTTACAACAGGGTCATCAAACGTACAGTCAATATGATACCATTTATTCTTAATCTTTACAATATTCCAAGCATGGTAACCTCCTGTAACCATCATGCATGGTATACTATAGCGAGCCATAATTGCCATAAATGCCTTAGCATATCCATCACAGACAGCTATACCCTTGTCAAACACACCATCAGCATAATGACTTAATGCTGGCACAGTACCCTTTGTATAAAATCTTTTATCATATTTCACATTTTGTATAATCCATGCATGAGCAGCATAAATTTTATCATAGTCAGACATTTCTTTTCTGACATACTTAGAGCAAATAATATTTAAGCAATTTTTTCTATTTCTTTTAAGTACAGTTACTTTACATTTAAGTATTTTGCCCTCTATATTTGCTGTAATAAATGTTTTACCTGAACCTGTAGCAGTAATCTTGCCATACTTATTTACCTTTACAACTGCATCATCTAAACTTTTCCATATAACCTTTGAAGGTGCATTATAGACGTAAATTTTTTCCTGAAAACCTTCTATATCCTTTATATTTTTAACAGAAAGCATCGTTTTAACAGTATCTGTCACCAAAAATTTGTTATAAATAGCATACTCTTCTGCCTTAGAACCAACACTTGCCACTATAGTAAGCCTATTTTTATTACAACTGGCAAAAATACCAGTACCAAATTCCGTCACAGTATCTGGTATTACTACTTGATACACCGACTTGCAAAACGCAAATGCGTTATCTGAAATAGAAGTAACTGTATACCCCTCATATTCATCTGGTATAACAACTTTGCGATTTTTTCCATTGTAAGAAATTACACTACATTCATTAGTGTCACTATCAATTTCATATACAATACCGGAATTATCATTAATAATATTACTGTCCGTCATACTCTGCCATGGCAGTGCCGAAAGAAATAAAAAATATGTTATATGTAGTATAGTAAGTAACATAATAAGTCCTCCATTCCTTAAAAATATTTTTATATAAAAATTTTGCTTACAAGTATTATAGAATATAAATAAATAAAATAATAGTCGA
>DESG01000039.1 GCA_002361175.1 Lachnoclostridium sp. UBA3320
ATAAATAAATATATGATAGATTAAATATAAATATATTCTTTAATGTTTCCATACTACTATTGGCTTTAAAGTTATTTCCAAAAAGTTGCATTTTTTCGGGCGTTTGGACTCAGATTTATTATGGTGTAAGATTAAGTTGTCAAATCAAAACAGAGCAAGGCAACCAGTACCAGATATGAGAGTCTGTTACTGCCCATTTTAAAGGAGGATTATTATGAGCGATATTTTTAATGAACTTAATGTAAAGGAAATGATGCCAGAGAACAATGATATCCAAAACAACAGTGGATATTTTGCTGAATTAGGAAAGGAGAAGATAGCAAAATGCTATAAGAAAATGAAAAAATTGAAAAAGAAGAAAAAGGAGTATGGTTATTTGCAAAAGAAGGATAAACGCAAATATAAGAAACTTAAAAAGAAAATGATTAAGCTAAAACAGGACAACAAAGCGGCAAACCAATATTATTGCCAACATCTGGAAGCTCTCAAAAAAGAAAACTTCATATTAAAGGCGATGCTTATATCACAATATGAAGATGGAAATAAGGCATTTGAAAAAATGTTTTTAAAGAAAATACATCAAGATGTAGAAAGTAACTTTATTGATGTTGATGCAAAGTTTATTGATTAAGAAGTAACGTAGCTAATTTTGGGTGGTAAATGATATTTATACTACATATCAAGCGGATTTATTATAAATCACAATATATTATATAGTTTTGAATTATATCATGCCACCTTTTTAGCTACACCAGTTAAGGAGTGATAAACATATGTTGAATTTAAAATATTCTATGAAACATGATGGCTTATATGCAGGAGAACTATATATTGCTAATTTCAGAATTTCTCCTGTTTCAAAAGTAAGGAAAGTTGATTTAGATGGGCATATTATTGATATCCAGTATCAGTTACAGGCAATATTTCCAGATAATAGTAAGGGAAAAATTATTTCTGTAAAAGACTATAAAAAGATAAACTATTCATCTATATGGGAACAGTGCATTGATGCTACCTTGTCGGCAAAACAGAAAAAAATGCTACTAGAAGACCTTCAAATAAATTTACAAAATATAGAATGGACAGAAACAACCGTTCTCACAACTAATGGGCTTGTCCATGAAAATCCTTGTGTATTTGTATATGACAAGAATCATATTATACATGATGACAGAACTACATCTTATGAATCTGTTGGTGATATGCCTGTATTCAATATAAAAGAAGCAGACAAGGAATCTATCATTAATTACATAAATCAACTATTAGGATTTTATCCTGAAGTAACAGATGTTTTACTGATGGTACATTTACTAGCACAGTTAAAGCCTTTATTAAATTCTATGGGAGAAACTGTTGACTGTATGGCTTCCTTGATAGGTAAGAGCAGAAGCCTTAAAACTACCTATGCAGATATTTTAACAGTAAATAGTCCAGAGCAAATGCTTAAATTTACTATAGATAACGCTAAAAAGGCAAAAGATGTTTCCCACAAATATAATGGGCATTGTATTTGTGTAGATGATTACCACCGTGTAAATCAAAAATATCTTAAAGATAAACAGAATGATATGTTGGATTTTCTTGCTAGAAATACAAATAATCCCAATAATGCTTTTGTTGTAATTACAGGCGAGTATATAGATGGCATTGTTTCATTGCAAGATAGGCTCATACAAATAAATGTACGCAAATGTAAAGGAGATTTTAATAAAGAACAGTTAGCCCTATTAAATAATCTTCAAAAAAATAAGTATATATTACATTATTTTTACTATGATTTTTCCAAAAAAGTATATTCAGATATAAGCTCTACAAAGAAAATCATAGAAGAAAATATACATGAATTGTATACAAACAGTACTGGTTACAGAATAGATAGAAATGCAGGTTTATTAAAAATAGCAGCAAAGGTCTTTAAAAATTTATATTCAGATTATTTATCTTGTGATATGTATGGAAATATTGAAAATTCAATAAATAATATTGTAAAAAGTCAAGCAATACATATGAATAGAATAGAAGAACTGGAATACAACCAAGATTGGGCATTAATTATTTATAATGCCATTAATAAAAGATATGTACCTGAACAAATAGAATATTCCAGAATCAAGCAAATGTTTACAGATAATAAGGATATTTTATATGTTACACCATTAGCATTAGAAACAGGATTAGAAAAGTATTTAGAGTGCAGTATCAACGTAGAGCAAGCAGTAAAATATTTATATAAAAAACAACTGCTTTATACTGACAATTCAACTGCATTAACCATTAAACGTGATGGAACAAGATATTATGCTATAAAAATAACTGTATTACAATATTATTATAAAAATCACAGTGATGTAGCAGTTTAAGAAATCCGTAGGTAATTATTTTTGGTTGTTATATTATCACTTTAGATAATAATATAACGGGCTTAAATATTAACTTATGCGCATATTTATTATTATCAAATTTATATTGGAGGTAGCATTATGCAAGTAAAACAGACTTTTTCAAAATCTTATTCAACTGATGAAGAAAGACAAGCAGCAATGAAAAGAATCTACAGACAGCTACATACAAAATTCCAGTATGAGCTTGAGAAAACAAAAGATAAGGATAAAACAGATAAAAAGGCATCATAGACAATTATCTGTTAATTCTGCCAAAAACACATTAAGGGATATAAATAGTATCTGCTTAATGTGTTTTTATTTAGCTTTTATACTAAATAATTATAAAGATTGGAGGAAACATATGGCTACGGCAATTTATGCAAGACAATCAATAGACAAAAAAGACAGCCTTTCAATAGAAGCACAAATTGATATATGCAAAAAAGAATGTAATAATGAAAATCAGTTTTTGATTTATACAGACAAAGGCTATAGTGGCAAAAATACAGATAGACCACAATTTTGTAAAATGATGCAGGATGTAAAAGGTGGTTTGATTGATAAAGTTGTTGTTTACCGTCTTGACCGTCTTTCACGTTCAATTACAGATTTTGGACAAATGTGGGAAGAATTAAACAATTACAATGTTGCTTTTACTTCTGTAAGTGAAAAGTTTGATACAGAAACCCCTGTAGGGCGTGCTATGATTTATATTATAATGGTTTTTGCACAGCTTGAACGTGAAACTATTGCTGAACGTGTAAAGGATAATTATTATGAGCGTGCAAAGTATGGCACATGGCTTGGTGGACCTGCTCCATTTGGATTTAATACTGACAGGATAAATATATCTGGGAAAAACGTCCCAACGCTTATTACTAATGAAGACATAAAGACTGTTGAAAAAATGTTTTATACTTATATAAAAGACAATGAATCATTAGGCAGTATTGCAAAAATGCTTTCAAAAGAAGGTGTCTTCTGTGGAAAAAGAAAAGCTTGGGATAATGTGGCAGTTAGCCGCATATTGCATAGTCCTCTGTATGTACAGGCAGATATAGATGTGTATACATATTACCGCAGTAAAGGAATTACAAAGTTTGCCAATGAAATTGAAGAATTTGATGGCACACATGCCGCACAGGTAATAGGAAAACGTGATGCTTCTACAAGAAAGTATTCAGATTTTAAAGACCATGTTGTTTCTCTAATGAATTTTCAAGGAATAATTCCATCTGAAATTTGGCTTGAATGTCAGTATAAATTGGATAGAAACAGGCAATTAAAAAATACTGGCAAAGGAAAAAATTCATGGCTTACAGGGCTTTTAAAATGTGCAAGTTGCGGCTATGCAATTATTGTGAAAAAAGGTTATAAGAATAATCTTTTCCTTGCATGTAGCGGACATTATAATATTCATATATGTGACAAAAAAGAGTTTCTTATAAGTATAAAGGAGATAGAAGATGCTGTTCAAACAAGTATGGAAGAAATATTAGCCAAGTGTCACAGTGATAGTGAGAATGAACCTGTTTACAATTCCAAACAGAAGATGGAGCTTGCAAAAATTGAAGAAAAAATTGAAAAACTGGTTGGCTGTATAGCAGAATCAACAGAAATTACTATTTCTTATCTAAATAAAGAAATAGAAAAACTGGATGCACAGCGCAGAAAAATTCTTAATTCAATGACATCAAAGCAAAAAAATGAAAAATACCAGTTAGGTAATATTGTTTTTAAAAATCTTGATAATATGCAGAAGCACCAGACAGCAGAAGCTTTTATTGAGAAAATTTTAGTGGACATTGATTCACTTGAAATTGTATGGAAGGTCTGAGGCGGCTGCCCCAGGCTTTCCAGTATACTATCCAATAAGCACATTTTTGCCTTCAAATGCAAACCCATAATGCCGTATTTTCTCTTTTGCTATACCACGTGCCAACAGTTCAGTGTCATAAGCTTTTTCATCTATCTGCGACAATGCATTTTTCAAAGTTTCTTTTAAATTTTTTTCCTTTACAGGATTTATAACCTTAAATTCCAGTACAAAAGCTGGCAATGTATTTTCTAATGGCTCCATCATTACATCATATCTTCCAAATCCGCTCTCTCTATTTGAGGTTATATGGTATTTGTCTGTAAATTCTGCTACTAGCCCTAATACAAAACCATGGTAAAAACGTTCTGGTTCTGATGCATCAGATGGATGTTTTCCTGTGTCAAAACTGCTGAATGTCTGCAAGGCTATCTTGTTCATATAATAATTCATATAATCTACATCACCTATAAGCAATGCTTTAATAAAGGCATTATAATGGAATGAAACATTTTTAAACCAGCCCTGAAACATCTTCTGAAACATTTTTTTTACTTCAAAATTAGTTAAGGAAAGCTTATAAATATCCTCTAATTCTTCATTGCCACATTCTGGCATTACATCCACTCTTAAATATCCTGAAGCAAGCAAAAGACTCCATGTTGCCGTGTCATCTTGGTCAAGCTGATTAAAGACAATTTCTTCATCTATAGTTGCCTCAATCTGTTTTCCTGCAAGCAAATCTTCCATTGCGGTTTTTATTTCTGGCGTTCCTTCTTTAATAATCTTTCCTACGAGACTGTTAGAACTGGTATTTGCCCAGTATCTTCCAAACTTTCCTGAATCTAGGTATTTTGTAACAGACCAAGGATTGTAAATATCCTTACTGCTACCAAAACAAAAGCCATCATACCATGTCTTTACTTTATCCATATTTTCAGAAAGTCCAAATTTAGCCAGTGCGTCTTTTACTTCTTTTTCGGTAAAACCAAAAGCAGTTTTATATTTTTCAGAGGTAGTAGTAACTACTTCTAAATTATTTAAGTCTGAAAAGATAGATTCTTTACTGATTCTTGTAATTCCTGTCATAATTCCACGCTCCATATATGGGTTTGTTTTAAAGGCAGAATTAAATAAGTTTCTGATAAATGAAGACATTTCACTCCAATAGTCATTTATATATGCCTCCTGTAGTGGTGTATCATATTCATCTAAAAGAATAATAACCTTCTTGCCATAATACAGATATAGATAATATGATATATGGTTAATTGCCAAGGCAGCAGAAGCATCATCCATTTGGTCGTTTACAGCATCAAAAAAAGAAATACTTTTATCATGCAGCTTACCACTGGCTCTGAGAAAACTATAATTATCGTATAGTGTTACCAGTTTATGAATAATTTCCATTCTTGCATTCTTAAATGTATCAGCTTTTATATCAGCAAAGCTAAAAAAAATTACAGGATAACTTCCTTGTAATTCATGGTATTTTTTATTATTCCATATAGATAATCCTTCAAATATATTGCTGTTTCCAGCATATTTTACTGAAAAAAAATATTCTAGCATACTCATGTTAAGGGTTTTTCCAAAACGGCGTGGACGAGTAATTAGTGTTGCAATATCAGAATTTTCCCACCATTCTCTGATAAAATCTGTTTTATCCACATAAAAATAGTTATTTTCCCTAATGGATTTAAAATCTTGGTTTCCGATAGAAACAACTGGCTTCATCATATATACCTTCTTTCTGGACATGCTACCTTTTCTTATAATTACTATAACACAAAAAAATGACTTAGGAGAAATTTTTTAAAATTTTGTCATCTGTTTCGTATGATGATAGTTTAGACTGGAAAGATTATGGTGCTGAATCTATACTTAATACTGTATTAAACCATAAACATCTTGGCAATGGTTCAATTATACTCTGCCATAATGGCGCAAAATATACTGCTGAAGCACTTGAACAACTTATTACGGGACTTAAAGAAAAAGGATATACACTTGTAACCATGTCAGAGCTTATTTATAAAGATAATTATGAGATGGATGTAGAAGGAAGGCAACACCAAAAGGATTCTTAATTGATGCCAGATACTTTGCAAGTTGGTGCAAGGTATCTGGTATTTAAAAAACTTATTTAAGCAAATTTTCAGTGTAATATTTGGAAAAATTAATTAAGTGGGATAAATCTATTCTATAATTTTAATTTCTTTAAAGTACTCAATAATTTTTTCAATATCTTTTGCTTGTATACAACATCTGTTTTCTGAATCACGATATATGCACTCAATATCATTATTCACACATTCTTTTCCAGCCAAACAGAGATATCTTTCTGAGTCTACTATTTTATTGCACATATACTCACGAAGCAAGCAGGCATATCCTTTGTGTTGGTTCATATTATAAAAAACCTGTGTTTGTATACCTAGCAAGCCACATACTGCCGAAACTGCACCTTTTGTGAGCGTAATATCTAAAGTTTCTTGTGAATTATACATAATAATATCTATATGCTTTTGTGCAATACAGATAATGCAATCCAATTTTTGTTTAACATACTAGCACTAGCAAATCACAATAACAGTAAAATAAAACAAACTAATTATATTATAACATGATTTGGTGAAAAAACGAGTATTTTTTTCATTATATATCAAAAAATATAAAATTAAAGTAAAATTAATAAAAGAATGTCAGAAGTCAATGTTGAAAGTTAAATGCTTCAGTGCAAGAATGATACAACAAGCAACAGAGGTTCTTGTCATTTCTCTTAGGATAATAGTTCTATATTTAAAAAAATGGGCTTTTATCACATTTATTGTAATAGGACAAATTTATACAAGCATATGGTTTATAAGTAGAAAGGGGGCATATTGCCAATGAAACTTTGTACATATTCTTTTTTAATACATAGAAATGGGGAAGATGTTCCATTTGAAAGTATACCTAAAGAAGAGCAAGAGGTATTTAAAGATAAGTTCACAGAGGATTTTATGGACATTATTATGAGGGGTCAGGGATATAAAAGAATGGAAGATACAGCAGATGAAAGTGCCTGATTTTTGAGTAAAGACATTAAAAATTTTATATCAGCAAAGCTTAAAAAAATTACTGGATAACTTTCTTGTAGTTCATGGTATTTTTTATTATTCCATATAGATAATCTTTCAAATATATTGTTGTTTCCAGCATATTTTATGGATTTAAAATTTTGGTTTCCGATAGAAACAACTGACTTTATCATATATATCTTCTTTCTGAACATGCTACTTCTTGCTCTTATAATTACTATAACACAAAAAATGACTTAGTAAAAATTTTGCCGTCTGTTTTGTATGATGATTTGCGTTCCAGTTAAAAAAACTTACTTAAGGAAATTTTCATGGCATTTGCATACAGGTTATGTTATAATATATCTGTAAGGAAATGCCATATATATTTTTGAAAGGGGATTAAATTAACTATGAAGAAACAAAGAAGATTGCTTTCAATGTTGCTTGTGCTTTTAATTGCATTTCCAACTATGCCAATTCCGGCATTTTATGGAAATACTATAAATGAAGCAACAGCTGAAGCGGCAGTAAAGAAAGCAAAAATTACTAATGTCGCAACTGGAACGCTTACTATTGAAAAAGGTGAATCTTTTAAGTTACAAGCAAATCGTTCTGATTTAAAATGGAAAAGCAGTGATAAAAAGATAGTAACTGTAAGTAAAGCTGGTAAAATCAAAGGGATTAAAGATGGCAAAGCCACAGTTACTGCATCAGCTAAAAATACTAAGGCTTCTGTTGAGGTGACAGTTGGAACTAAGGTAAGCAGTGTTAATGTTATAAAACCTGCTATGGCTTTAGTAGCTGGTGCACAGTCTACGATTAAGGCAGAGATTTCTCCAGCAGATGCTTCTAACCAGACTCTTGCTTATGAGTCTTCTGATAAAGGAGTGGTATCTGTATCAGAAAAAGGTGTAGTTACTGCTAAAAAAACTGGCACAGCACAGATTACTGTAAGCTCAACTGATAATACTAAAAAGAAAGAAACGGTTATGGTAACTGTAAGGGCATCTGAAAGTCCTGTGCGCCTACAAGATGATTTTTATCAAGCAATTAATGCAACTGTGTTAAATGAACATGCATTACAAGAAAATCAGTATGAATGGTCAGGCTTTGCTGATATACAGAATCGTATCACAACAGATTTAAGCAGTATTATTGATAAGCTTGTTGAGAATAAAGATAAGTATAAAGATGACTCAATAGAGAAAAAAATTATTAATTTTTATACGATTGACCGTGATATGGATAAAAGAAATGCAGCAGGTGTAGAGCCATTAAAGCCTTATACTGACCAAATTGATAATGCAAAGACTGTAGCAGAGTTTATAGATGTGCTTGCAGAGTTTGGAAAAGCAGGACAGGGCAGTGTATTTACTTTTCAAGTTACATCAGATTTAATGGATTCTAATAAATATGTGCTTGTAAATAATGGTCCTACATATATTCTTCCAAAGGATTATATGACTGGTGATGCTAATAAACCTATACAACAGGCAGTGCTTGCTTTTATGAAGCAGATGTTTGTGCTTGCAGGAGAGAGTGAAGATAAAGCTTCAGAAATTGCGGAACAGGTATTTAATCTTGAACAAGACCTTGCTTCTTCGGGCTTAGGTTTAGAAGACCGCTATGATGTAGGAAAAATGTATCACCCATACACAAAAGCTGAACTTAAAGAACTTTACAGTAACTGTGATATTGAAGGTTACTTAAAGGAAATTGGTATTACAAATTTTGAAAACTGCATTGTATATGAAGAGGATAATGCAAAGAAAATTAATGGCTACCTTACGCAGGACAACCTTGAACTTTTAAAGAATTATACAAAGTTTACATTGTATATGGGATTTAGCAACTACTTAACAGATGCACATTATAAGGCATTGCAGGAAATTAATTATATTATAAGTGGTGTGACAGATGACAAGGACTATGACCAGATAGCAAAGGAAACAACACAGTCACTGTTTTCATGGGAGTTTGGAAAACTCTACGTTGAAAATTATTTTTCTGAGGAAAGTAAAAAAGAAATTGAAGAAATGACACATGAAATTTTAAATACTTTCCGCAACAGAATACAGAGGATAGATTGGCTTTCTGAAACAACAAAGCAAAGGGCATTAAAGAAGCTAGATACAATGAAAGTAAAGATTGGATACCCTGATAAGTGGCCTTCTTACTTTGATGAAATTAATATTGATGTATCTAAAAACTTGATTGAAAATCTTATGGATATTATGAAGGCTTTAAATTCTGATATACAAAAAACGTTGGATATGGGAACTGTTGACAAAAACGAGTGGATTATGCAGCCACAGGTGGTAAATGCATGTTATAATCCACAGGCAAATGATATTACATTCCCAGCAGCAATTTTGCAGAAACCATTTTATGATAAAGATGCAAGCTATGCTCAGAATCTTGGAGGTATAGGTACGGTTATTGGGCATGAGATTACACACGCTTTTGACACAAGTGGAGCAGAGTATGATGAAAATGGCAACTATAACAACTGGTGGACACCAGAGGATATGCAACAGTTTACTGCAAGAGCACAGAAAGTAAAGGATTATTATAATGGCATGGAAATTACTAATGGTGTGTTCCAGAATGGGGATATGACAATTACTGAAAATATTGCTGATATGGGAGCAATGGCATGTGCTTTGGAAATTGCAGGAGATGACAAGAAAGCACAGCTTGAAATCTTTAAGAGTAATGCTACAATATGGGCATCTAACCAGACTGACCAATACAGAGATTATCTTCTTACAGCTGATGTCCACTCACAGAATAAAATTAGGGTAAATGCCATACTTCCGCTTTTTGAACAGTTCTATGATATTTTTGGAATTACTAAGAATGATGCGATGTATGTAGCGCCAGAGGACAGAGTGCATATCTGGTAAGTAACTGTACTAATTTAATCAGGGCATCATAATTGGAGGCAAATAATATATTATGAAGATAACAGAATTATTAAAAGAGGATAAGGTAACACTGTCTATGGAAGTTTTTCCACCAAAGAAGGCTACTGCTGTAGAGAGCGTTAATGAAGCAGTTAAAAAAATAGCAGCACTTGAACCTGATTTTATAAGTGTTACATATGGGGCTGGTGGTGGCACAAGTGAACACACAATAAATATTGCAAAGGATATAAAAGATGCATATAGTGTAAATTCTATGGCACATCTTACTTGTGTATCTTCTACACGTGAAACTGTAAAAAAGCAAATACTTGATATGAAAAAGGCAGGTATAGAAAATGTTCTTGCTTTAAGAGGGGATATACCTGATAAAACCAAGTTTCCACTTCCAGAACAGTTTCACTATGCAGCAGAGCTAGTTTATGAAATTAAAAATATAGCACCTGATATGTGTATTGGAGGGGCATGTTATCCAGAAGGGCATCCAGAAGCAATTAATAAGGCAGAAGATATTAAACACATAAAAGAAAAAGTTGATGCAGGATGTGGTTTTCTTACTACACAGATGTTTTTTGATAATTCTATCTTTTATAATTATTTGTATCGTCTGCGTGAAGCAGGAATTATGGTGCCTGTTATAGCAGGAATTATGCCTATAACTAAAAAAAGTCAGATGGCAAGAAGTATACAGCTTTCAGGCTGTTGTGTGCCAGCGAAGTTTAAATCAATAGTTGACTGGTTTGGCGATGAACCTTTAAAGATGCAGCAAGCAGGTATACTGTATGCAGCAGGGCAGATTATTGACCTTGTTGCTAATGGAATAAATCATATACATATTTATACAATGAATAATTCTAAGGTTGCAGCAGGTATTATGAACAGCCTTTCGGAAATAATTAAAAAATAATTTAATAATAATTGGAGGAATACTTTTATGTATGGAAAGCATGTTGAAACCCAGTGTGTACATGAAGGTTATAAACCTGAAAATGGTGAACCAAGGCAAATTCCAGTTTATCAAAGTACAACTTTTCAATATAACACAAGTGATGAGATGGGACAGCTTTTTGACCTTGAAAAAGAGGGATATTTTTATACAAGACTGCAAAATCCTACTAATGACGCTGTAGCTGCTAAAATTGCTGCACTTGAAGGCGGTGTAGCAGGGATGCTTACATCATCAGGACAAGCCGCAAATTTTATGGTAGTATTTAATATATGCGAAGCAGGAGACCATTTTATTTCTTCTTCTTCAATTTATGGCGGCACATTTAACCTTTTTACTGTTACAATGAAAAAGATGGGAATTGAATGCAGCGTTATAGACCAAAATATGACAGAAGAGGAGATTGACAAGTTATTTAAACCTAATACAAAAGCCGTTTTTGGAGAAACTATAACTAATCCTACAGTAAATATTTTTGATATTGAAAAATTTGCCAATATAGCACATAGACATGGTGTACCGCTTATTGTTGACAACACATTTGCAACTCCTGTAAACTGCCGTCCATTTGAGTGGGGAGCCGATATTGTAACACATTCCACAACAAAATATATGGATGGACATGGAGTGGGTGTTGGCGGCTGCATTGTAGACAGCGGCAATTTTGACTGGATGGCGCATGCAGATAAGTTTCCAGGACTTACAACACCTGATGAATCATATCATGGCATAACATATGCCAAGCGTTTTGGCAAAGGTGCGTATATTACAAAGGCAACTGCACAGCTTATGAGAGATTTAGGCTGCATACAGTCACCGCAGAATGCATTTTATCTAAACCTTGGGCTTGAGTCACTTGCTGTTAGAATGAAACAGCATTGTAGTGGCGCACTTGCTGTTGCAAAGTACCTTGAGAAAAATGATAAGGTTGCATGGGTAAAATATCCTGACCTTGAATCAGATGAGTCATATGAATTGTTTAAAAAATATACGCCAAACGGCTCATGCGGTGTGCTCTGTTTTGGGCTTAAAGGCGGCAGGGATATATCTGTAAGTTTTATGGATAAGTTAAAGCTTGCAAGTATAGAAACTCATGTAGCAGACAGCAGAACATGCCTTTTACATCCTGCAAGTCATACACACAGGCAGATGACAGAGAAACAGCTCCTTGAAGCAGGGATTGCTCCTGACCTTATAAGATTTTCAGTAGGGCTTGAAAATTCAGAAGACATAATTGCAGATTTAGAGCAGGCATTTAAGCAGATATAGTATTGAAAGGCTGGTTATTTTTATTAGATGGATGTTTACAATGTAAAAAAAATTAAGAAACCTTTAGATATATGTGTAGAAGTGCCTGGTTCTAAAAGTATTACAAACAGGGCACTTCTGCTTGCTGCAATGAGCGATGGTGAGGTACTTCTTAAAGGAGTGCAGTTTAGTGAAGATTCTTATAATTTTATAAAAGCACTTAAAAAACTTGGTTTTAAAACTGATGTGGATATAGATGCTAAAAGTGTAAAAATTATTGGAATGAATGGGTTAATACCAGCACATGAAGCTTCTATATATGTTGGAAGTGCTGGAACTGCAGCAAGGTTTTTAACTGCATTTACAGCTATGGGCAGTGGCACTTATACACTTGATGCCTCAGAACAGATGAAAAAAAGACCTATGCGAGAACTTCTTGAAGTTCTTGAAAATCTTGGTGCTAAGTTTAAATGGCTTGGAGAAGAGTACAATTTTCCTATGGAAGTTACAGGGATAAGAAAAAAAATAGAGGATGATAATTTTTTTGTTGCAGATAGGAATGTATCATTAAATATAGACAGAAGTAGTCAGTTTTTAAGTGCACTTCTTATGGCAGCACCATCTGTTTTTACTTTTCTTACAATAAATCTTACAGGCAGCAGAGATGCAAGGTCATATGTAGAAATTACAGAACAGATGATGAAACAGTTTGGGCACAAAGGTGTTGAGCGGCTTGGAGCAGATAGTTACAGAGTGTTATCTGGACATTATCATGTAAATGAATATCAAATAGAGCCTGATGTTTCAGCAGCATGTTATTTTTATGCAATGGCAGCAGTAACAGGAGGCACAGCTATTGTAAAATATATAAGAAAAGACAGTATGCAGGGTGATATGAAATTTATTAGTGTCCTTGAAAATATGGGCTGTTATACAGAGTGGACAAGTGATGGGGAATTAAAATTATATGCCCCAAAGAATGGGAAACTTAAAGGCATAGATATTAATATGAGCAACTTCTCAGACCAAGCACTTACACTTGCAGCAATAGCACCATTTGCAGATTCCCCTGTTACGATAAGGGGAGTGGCACATATAAGAGGGCAGGAATCTGACAGGATAGCAGTTATTGTGAATGAGCTTGGGCGCATGGGGATAAAATGTGACGAGCTAGATGATGGTGTAGTTATTTATCCAGGAATGCCATCATCAGCAACAGTACAGACTTATAATGACCATCGTGTGGCAATGGCATTTACAGTAACAGGCATGGCAGCAGAGGGTATAAGCATAGACAATCCTTTGTGTTGTAAAAAAACCTTTGCACAGTATTTTGATGTGGTGGAAAGTTTATATAAATAGTAACTATTAAGGACGGAGATTAAATTGAAAAATATAATTGGATTGATTCAGGAAGAATTATGCGGGGCATTTAAAAAAGCAGGGTATAATGAAAAATATGCAAAAGTGGCACTGTCAAACCGCCCTGACTTGTGCCAATACCAGTGTAATGGCGCACTTGCTGCCGCAAAAGAGTATCATAAGGCGCCTATACAGATTGCTGGGGAAATTGTGGAGATATTAAATGACAGTGAAAACTTTAAAGAAATAACAGCGGTAAAACCAGGTTTTATAAATATAACATTAGATGATGCTTTTCTGGCAGATTTTATAAATAAAATGACAGTAAGTGAAACATTTGGCTGTGATATAACTGCCGAACCTGAGACAGTTGTTATCGACTATGGCGGGGCTAATGTTGCAAAGCCTCTTCATGTAGGGCATTTGCGTCCTGCTATAATTGGTGAAAGCATCAAGCGCATTGCACGTTATATAGGACACAATGTTATAGGAGATGTCCACCTTGGTGATTGGGGTCTTCAGATTGGACTGATAATTACTGAAACTAGACATCGTAATCCAGAGCTTCCATACTTTGATGAAAACTTTGAAGGGGAATATCCAAAAGAAGCACCATTTACAATAAGTGATTTAGAAGAAATCTACCCATATGCAAGTGCTTATTCAAAAGAGCATCCTGAATACAAGGAAGAGGCACAAGAAGCTACAGTACAACTACAAACAGGCAGAAAAGGCTACCTTGCACTGTGGCAGCATATAATTAATGTATCTATAAAAGATTTAAAAAGGATGTATACAAAACTTAATGTAGAATTTGACCTCTGGAAGAAAGAATCTGATGCACAGCCGTATATTCCTGATATGATAAAAAATATGAAAGAAAGCGGATATGCACATATTGACGATGGTGCATTGGTAGTTGATGTTAAAGAGGAAACAGATACAAAAGAAATACCTCCTTGCATGATACTTAAGTCGAATGGTGCAACACTTTATAATACAACAGACCTTGCTACTATTGTAGAAAGAAAGAAACTTTTTAATCCATCAAAAATAATATATGTTGTGGATAAAAGACAGTCACTTTACTTTGAGCAGGTGTTTAGATGTGCAAAGAAGACTAAGATTATAGATGCTGGAACTAAACTTATATTTTTAGGGTTTGGGACAATGAATGGAAAAGATGGCAAGCCGTTTAAGACACGTGACGGTGGAATCTTACGCCTTGAAGCGCTTCTTAATGATATAGAAAAGCAAGTACTTGAGAAGATGAAAGAGCGCAATATGAATGAAGAGGAAATTAACGAAACAGCTTCCAAAATAGCCCTTGCTGCAGTTAAATACGGTGATTTAAGCAATCAGGCATCCAAAGACTATATATTTGACATGGAGCGTTTTATTTCTTTCGAGGGCAATACAGGCCCATATATATTGTATACAATAGTTCGTATTAAGTCACTTCTTGCAAAAGTAAAGAAAGAGAACATAACTATTGATGAAAATATTCCTATTGCTCCTTCATGCAGTCAGACAGGAACAGACGTAATGCTTTCGCTTTGCAAATGGTCAGACACTGTACATGCTGCGTATGAAGAACTTGCACCACACAAAATTTGTCAGTTTGTATATGAGCTGTCAGATGCTTTTAATAAATTCTATCATGAAAATAGAATTGTAAATAATGAAGATATAACATTGCGCAATTCATATATAAAACTTAGCCGTCTTGTTGGCAACGTACTTGAAACAGCAACCAATCTTCTGGGGCTTGAAGCACCAGAGCGCATGTAAAAGCAAAAAAGGGAAGGCAGCATGGAACAGAAAGAATTAATGGATTTATTAAACAAGGTTTCAAATGGGCAGATAATGCCCAGTGAAGCCTTATTAAAGTTGAAAGAAGAACCGTTTAAGGATTTAGGCTTTGCTAAAATTGACTATCACAGAGAATTAAGACAGGGCACAGCAGAAGTAATCTTTGGGTCTGGAAAGACCCCTAATCAGATTTATAAAATAGCAAAAGCGATGCAGGATAAAGGGCAGAAGCTTGTTCTTATCACAAGACTTGCACAAGAAGCATATGAGTATATCAAAGAATATCTTCCGCTTAAATATTACAGTGAAAGCAGAATTGGTATACTTGGTGATATGCCAAAAAAGGATGGTGATGGCGAAATTTTAATTGCCACAGGGGGTACAAGCGATATTCCAGTAGCAGAAGAGGCAGCACTTACAGCAGAAGCACTCGGTAATAAAGTTGTGCGCCTGTACGATGTAGGAGTGGCAGGTATACATCGCCTTTTTGCCAATATTGATAAAATTATGAGCGCAAGAGTAATAATAGCAGTTGCTGGTATGGAAGGTGCACTTGCAAGTGTTATTGGAGGACTTGCGGACTGTCCTGTAGTTGCAGTTCCAACAAGCGTGGGATATGGAGCGTCTTTTGGCGGACTGTCAGCACTTTTGTCTATGCTTAACTCTTGTGCAAGCGGTGTAAGTGTTGTTAATATTGACAATGGATTTGGAGCAGGGTTTCTTGCCAGTAGAATTAACCACTTGGAGGGAAAAAAGAAATTATGAAAACATTATATTTAGAATGCAATATGGGTGCTGCTGGTGATATGCTTCTTGCAGCATTGGCAGGGCTGTTTGAAGAACCAGAAGAGGCAGTTTTAAAACTTAATGGATTAGGGATACCAGATGTAGAGTACAGAATGTATACCGTAGCAAAAGCTGGAATCAAAGGGCGACAGATGTCTGTGCTTGTATGCGGCGGGCAGGAAGAAGGGCATGAAGAACATAAGCATGAACATCATAATGAGCATCATGAACACTATCACCACGAGCATCATGGACATACACATGCAGGACTGCATGATGTAGAACACATTATTGACAGTATAAATGCACCTGAAAAAGTAAAAGACGATGCCAAAGCTGTATATCATTTAATTGCAGAGGCAGAAAGCAATGCACATGGATGTCCTGTTGAACAGATACACTTCCATGAAGTAGGGACGATGGATGCGATTGCAGATGTTACAGGAGTATGTTATCTATTACATGAACTTAAAATAGACAAAATTATAGCGTCTGCTGTAAGGACAGGATATGGAGAAGTACACTGTGCACATGGGATTTTGCCAGTACCAGCACCTGCTACAGAGTATCTTTTAAGGGGTATTCCTGTCTACAGTGGTAGTATAAAAGGTGAAATGTGTACACCTACAGGGGCTGCGCTGCTTAAGTATTTTGTTTCTTCATTTGGGGAAATGCCTGTTATGCAAATAGAAAAGACAGGCTATGGAATGGGTAAAAAGGATTTTGAAGTTATTAACTGCATCAGAGCTATGCTTGGAACTTCTACATCTGTAGACACTAAAGGAAAGATATGTATTTTATCATGCAATCTTGATGATATAACACCAGAGGCAGCAGGGTTTGCAATGGAAGAATTGTTTAAAGCTGGTGCGCTTGATGTGTATACAATGCCAGTAAATATGAAGAAAAATCGCCCTGGTATACTTTTTAATTGTATTTGTGAACCAGAACAACGTGAAGAAATGATACACCTGATGTTTTTACACACAACTACGCTTGGAATAAGAGAGACTGTGTGTGAAAGATATACACTTGAACGTACTATTGATATACAAAATACTCCATACGGCGATGTGCATATAAAACGTGCCTCTGGCTGGGGAGTTTTGCGCAGTAAGCCAGAATATGAGGATATCGCAAAGATTGCAAGGGAAAAAGGAATTTCTTTTTTGCAGGCATCTGAACAGATAATATAATGTAAAAATTTTGTTTTATTTATCGAGTATTTATTATGGAAAAGAGATTTTAAAATGTCTGAAATCAATACCAAATATCTGCAAAAATGCATTGATGTGTCGGTGAAACATTGGCTTTAATAGAGGATTTTTTAACGGACGCAAAGAATTTAAAAGAGGTTATAGACAGTGATTAACATAACGTGAGTTCGACAAAAAATAA
>DESG01000184.1 GCA_002361175.1 Lachnoclostridium sp. UBA3320
TAATTCAGAGTGAAACTCTGTTGTTATAATTATATTATAAAAAATCAAGCAATCTGTCAATATCCATTGATTAGTAAATATTTCAAAGAATATTGCATTTCAGAATTTATTATGTTACAATAGCAATAAAAAGGGCATTTGCTGGTAACAGATACCCTTCAGGCACTACTAGTCCTATTGTATATCTAATCTCAAAGCATATGCCGCATAGTGTCAGCTTCGGGCTCCATGATTCGTAGCTGATCAAGTATTTCACCTAATAGCTTGGCTTTTCATCTTTTTTTTGGTTCTACCTCTTCTCGAATAATCCTATCAAAAGTTATGGATATAGGAAATTTTAACTAGGTTGAATATCCAAGATGCATGACTGATAAAGAAGCTATTATTGATTTTAATAAAAATGCATTAAAAGAGGACTTTACAAATAAATATAGGAAAGGGTGATATGTATGGCAACAAAAAGTATTCTTAAAAATGTAGACATCAAAGATAAGAAACTTGGCAAGTCATTAGTTATTGCACTTGAAAATGCTGCTAACAAATATGTTAAAGAAGTACAGCTAAGTAGAAGATATGAAGATGTACATGGAGAAAAACTAAGGAGTATTTTAAAAAAATGAGTGGATATATTGGTATAAATTTAATGGATATACTAAATGACAACTCCCTAGGAGAGAGTGTTGCAAAAGACGTTCTCTCCTCCTTTTCTTGTCCGCTCAACCCAGATGTTGAATATTTTTTAAAACATACAGCAATAGAGTTTGCAAAACAAAGTATTTCAAGTACTTACCTCATAATGGCCTCTTACAAAGAACAATACAAACTCTGTGGTTATTTTACTCTTGCTAATAAAGTATTCTGTATCTCTAAAGACAGTATGCCAAATAAAAAATGGAAACGTCGTATGACTAAATTTGGACAATTCGATAAAGCAATACAACGTTATACTATTTCTGCACCACTTATTGGACAACTTGGTAAAAATTACACAGATGGGTATGATAAATTAATTACTGGTGACGAATTACTAAAACTTGCCCTTGATAAAATAAGAACAATGCAATACATAGTAGGTGGCAAAATAGTTTATTTGGAATGTGAACAAAAAAGCAAGCTTATTGAATTTTATGAAAGAAATGGCTTTGTAAATTTTGGTACTCGTGCATTAGACAGAGATGAAACTGATAAGCTTTATGGCGAATCACTTGTACAAATGCTTAGGTATATGTAAAATAAACATATCCTATTTCACAGCTTTTTATATCAAGTTTATATTTTTGTTCTGGTCAATGAAAAAAGTACCACAACCCTAATAATTGTGGTACTTTCTTACCTTTCGGCAATTTTAATTCACAAGATATGTTTAGAACTTTCCTGCGTCCGCAGCTTCCTGTACGGCAACAGCAACAGCAACAGTCATACCAACCATAGGATTGTTACCAGCACCGATAAGTCCCATCATTTCAACATGAGCAGGAACTGAAGATGAACCAGCAAACTGTGCATCACTGTGCATACGGCCAAGTGTGTCAGTCATACCATATGAAGCAGGGCCAGCAGCCATATTGTCAGGATGAAGTGTACGTCCTGTACCACCACCTGACGCTACAGAAAAGTATTTCTTACCCTGTTCAATACATTCTTTCTTATATGTACCTGCTACTGGATGCTGGAAACGTGTAGGATTTGTAGAGTTACCAGTAATTGATACATCTACGCCTTCTTTATGCATAATTGCAACACCTTCGCATACATCATTAGCACCATAGCAGTTTACTTTAGAACGTAAACCGTCTGAATAAGCTTTGCGGAAGACTTCTTTTACTGTGTTTGTATAAGGGTCATACTCTGTTTCAACAAATGTAAAACCATTAATACGAGAAATAATCTGTGCAGCGTCTTTTCCAAGACCATTAAGTATAACACGGAGAGGTTTTTTACGTACTTTGTTAGCTTTCTCTGCGATACCAATAGCACCCTCAGCAGCAGCAAATGATTCATGTCCTGCTAAGAAGCAGAAACAGTCTGTCTCTTCTTCAAGAAGCATCTTTCCTAAATTACCATGACCAAGACCTACTTTACGTGTGTCAGCAACAGAACCAGGAATACAAAATGACTGTAAACCTTCTCCGATTGCAGCAGCAGCGTCAGCAGCACGGCGGCAGTCTTTCTTAATTGCAATAGCTGCACCTACTATATAAGCCCAACATGCATTTTCAAAACAGATTGGCTGGATAGCTTTAACTTGGTCATAAACATTAAGTCCAGCATCTTTTGTAATCTTTTCAGCCTCTTCAAGAGAAGCAATACCATAGCTATTTAATACGCTATTGATTTTATCAATTCTTCTTTCATATGATTCAAATAATGCCATTATTCGTTTGCCTCCTTTATATTATTTTTCGATTTCCTTATCTGTTCTAGGGTCAATGAGCTTAACAGCATCAGCTACACGGCCATACTGACCACTTGCCTTTTCCCATGCTGTATTAGGGTCATCACCCTTTTTGATGAAGTCAGTCATCTTTCCAAGGCTAACGAACTTGTAACCAATGATTAAATCATCTGCGTCCAGAGCAATCGCTGTAACATAACCTTCAGCCATCTCAAGGTAACGTGGGCCTTTCTTTAATGTTCCATACATCGTACCCACCTGAGAACGGAGTCCTTTGCCAAGGTCTTCAAGTCCAGCGCCTATAGCAAGTCCATCCTCTGAAAATGCTGACTGTGAACGTCCATACGCAATCTGTAAGAATAATTCTCTCATAGCTGTGTTGATAGCGTCACATACTAAGTCAGTGTTAAGCGCTTCTAAAATTGTGCGTCCTGGAAGAATTTCGGCAGCCATAGCTGCTGAATGCGTCATACCTGAACATCCAATAGTCTCAACTAAAGCTTCTTGGATAATGCCTTCTTTTACATTAAGTGTAAGCTTACAAGCACCCTGCTGTGGTGCACACCAGCCTATGCCATGTGTAAAACCAGAGATATCCTTTACTTCCTTTGCTTTAACCCATTTTGCTTCCTCTGGGATAGGTGCGCATCCATGAGCAACACCTTGGGCAACTGGGCACATGTTTTCTACTTCCTGTGAATAAATCATGTTCATGCTCCTTTCAATAATGCTTTTTATCTGTGGCATTGCCACAGTTCTAATTTTATTTTCGCACAAAAATGTACTAAAGTCTACACCTTTTCGCAAAAAAATGACATTTTTTTATGAAAATGTTACAACTCTGCATTTTATCCAAAATCTGTCTGGGTTGTTTTTTTTTAACAGTTGTGATAGAATATAATTGTTCTAGAGTAAGAATTAGCAAATGTAAAAAAGTATACAGATGGAGGGAAATTATGTGAACGAATTAGAATTTGTCAAAAAATTAATTTTCTTATTAAGTGAAAGCGACAAGCGCAATATTATTAAACATGCCGTAGCAAAAGGGTTTGAAGTACATGGATTTTCCAATAAACCTTATAATGCACCCAAAAATATAATTAATAGCAATCTTACACGTAAAAATAAGAAAAGTATAAGCAATTATTTTTTAATTTTAGATGCAATAGATAAATTCCCATTAGAGCAAGCGGAAAATAAAGAATTGATTCAATTAGCAAAAGACTGGATTAATGACGATGAAAGACGTATTGATAAAGAAAGAGAACTGCATAAGCTTTATATGGAAGTAAATATTGAACGTACAATAAATGATGATGTTGACACAGATAATGACAGTGAAGAAAACAACAATTATAACAGTGGAACACAAAATGAACTCGAAGAAAAAAACAATTTACTGCAAAAGAAAAATAAAGAATTAAAAGAAAAACTAAAAAGCAGTAAAATTGAATTGGACAACTTGAGAAAAGATTTGAATATATGTATTAAAGAAGAAAAAAAACAGCTTGCAGCGATAAAAAGATTAAATCAACTTGTAGAAGAATACGACCTTAACAACAAACAACTTGAAACTAAACTTCAGGATAGTAGAAGTTATTCAAACGAGTTACTGTCACAAGTTGAAGTATTAAACCACTATAAAGATAATGCACTTAAAATAGCGTGTTTTGTAAAAAATAGTCAGTCTATACAATTTGATGGTTACAATATAACATTTTTTGATGAATGGAATGAACAGATGATAGAAGATACAGATGTTGATGATTACAGCGAAGTTTGGTATATTCATGAAGGATTTAATTATAATTGTTTTTTAGAAGTTAAAAAATATTTTAAATGTAGGATAAGAGAATATATGAGTATTAAAAAATTATTGAATGGAGCGTGAACCAAAAAAATGAATAATCCCAAAGACAGGCAGGCAGTTGGAATTTTAAATTGTGATTCCAATGGCAAGCCTAATGTTTTTATAAATAGAAATTCTGCTATCCAGTATATGCTTAAAGCACTTATAATACCTGCCACAAATTCTGGATTTTTTACTGGATATATGAGTTCTTTTGAAAATAATATAATAATTGAAGATTATGATAATTTAGAAGATGACGAACGTATTAATAATTTCATAGATATGGCAAATGGAAAACTATTTATATTTTCATATCATTCATACTATAAAAACTATGAACCAGAATATCCCAAATTGTATAACGTAAGCCTTGTTCAGGCACCAGCTTTATTTACAACAGATACATATTTTTATTCTGTTCCTGTTTTTGCTGCCACAAGTGATGAGATGACTAGTGAATGGGAAGAGGAACATAAATGGAATTTATACAGAGAATATAATAATTTAGAAGAGTTTACTCAGTTTATTATAAGTAAAAAATCACTTGGCAGGATTTATGGATATAGTGCATATGAGTTTTGTCCTTCATTTGTGGTGTGGAAAGATAATGAAGGCAATTTATCAGCAGTAGGAAATATTATAAATAATTATTATACAGCGTATGGTGGATTACATATTTCTAATGAAGAAAATCTTCGTATGATGGATATCGGCAGTTATATGAAATATATTATTTACAGCGTAAATATAAACCCTACACTAATGTTTATACCATCGACTATATATAAAGAAATTGAAAGAAAAATATTAGAAAAAACAAGTACTAAATTTACGTTTTTACAAAATAATCAATTATCTGAAGAAGAACTTATAGAAATAGACAGTTCATATCGAAATGATGAATCAATAATCAGCCTGATGAATTATTACAGTCAAAAAGATAATTTATTTTACAGTCTTAAAGACCTTGTAAATGTACATACAGCAATAAAGTGCAGCAATCTTACTATATTGTCAGGTTTGAGCGGTACAGGAAAATCACAGCTTGTAAATATATATGCAAAAGCTCTTGGAATAAACAACAGCGATGATAACTGCCTACTTTTTGTACCAGTACGACCTTCGTGGAATGACGATGCAGATTTGTTAGGGTATATGGATATAACGAATATGGTATACAGGCCTTCAAATACAGGTTTTGTAGATTTACTGGTCAATGCACAAAAAGATGAAAACCAAAATAAGCTTTTTATAGTGTGTTTTGATGAAATGAATCTTGCACGTGTAGAACATTATTTTAGTCAGTTTCTTTCAATACTTGAACGTCCTTTAAATCAGAGAGAACTGCGTCTTTATGATAAACGATATACTAATAAATTACATAATTCAAATGAATATCCAGATAAAATTCAAATAGGTGACAATATACGTTTTATAGGCACAGTAAATATTGATGAAACTACATATCATTTCTCAGATAAGGTTTTGGACAGAGCTAATGTGATACAGTTAGATGTTTTAAATTATTCACAACAGTGGATTAAAAAGCCATATGCTGCATTGGAAAATACAGAAAGTTGGTCAAAAACTGAATATAACAGCCTTATTCATGAAAACACAAATTCTAATACGCAAGAGATACGTGAATTGTTATGGGAAATACACCAACTTATAAAAAGCGCCAATGCTAAATACGGAATAGGTCCAAGAGTTGTAAAATCTATTGAGTCATATATTTGTAATTTACCAGAAACTATAATAGATGGTTTTGATTCTAAAATAGCACTTGATTATCAGATTGTTCAGCGCATACTTACTAAAGTGCGTGGGCCAGAAAATCAGCTTGGAGAAATACTTAGGTATGACAGTGCAGAAAATTTTGAAAAAATTTTTAACAAATACAAAGATTTATCGGACTTTGAAAAATGCAGAAAAGAAATTGTGCAGAAACAAAAGGAGTTAGAAACTTATGGCTATTGTATCTGATACTCCTTTTGAACTAAAGCTAATAAAGAAATTTTCTGTACCTTCAGTACAGAAAGCGACTAATTTCAGTGATAATGAGAATGATATTTGGATGTCAGACTTTATTACTTTATCGGCTGAAGAAAATGAAGAAATAGAAATGTACTTTAATTCTTCTGATATTGGAGCCAGACTTTATTTAGATGCTTTTGATATAATGCCCGAAGATGATAAAAATATAATAGAAGATGATGATGGAAGAATTTACAGGACAGTCTCTGACAATAAATTTACATTATATAAAAGCAATGCTGGTTATGATGCACTAAGAGTAGACACATTTAAAATTTCGGTTTTTTGTTATGGTAAATGGTTCTATGGAATTTTTGAAATACTGCCAAAGCCTATTTCTATTGATGAATGGCATATGATGAAAGATGATTTAGAATTGGAGATAAAAAGGTTTACGCAAGATATATTTAAGCACAATACAGGCATAGGCAATTATCATAATGAATCAATTCCATCAAAAGTTTTATATGATTTTTTAGTTATTAAAAAATACTCTAAAAAGGTTTTAATAGCATTAATGGATATTTCAAATAATCCACACAATGAAATACGTATAAAAGATAGAGAAAAAAGGAAAAAAACAATATTTTATGATATACAAGATAATAGATTATTAAAGATGATTATCTTTGAATATGAAAAAAAGTTAAGTCAATTTATTGAAAAAATAGACGATATGGGAAAATCTTGGAAAAATGATTTGTCAGAATTTAAAGAGTCAGCAATTAAGCTAAGAAAAATGACGGCAATCTTAAAATCACAAACTTGGTACGCTAAAGTAAAAAACGAGCCAGTGCCTTATATTCCACATTCATTTATACTTGATACAAGGTATAATTTAATGTATCAGATGTATTTAGACCTTAAAAGAGATGAGATACCAATAGAATTAAATCGCAAATTTTCTTATGTATGGAAACGCAGCAGTTATCTGTATGAGATGTGGTGTTTTTTGAAAATATGTCATATTATGCTTTCAAAGTATAGCCTTACAACAGTTGACTGGAAATTTATATTTTCAGATAAAGTGCTCTTTCCATTTCTTGAAGAAGGAACAAAGATAGAATTTGAGGATAATAACATTCGCATTGATGTAATATATGACAAACCATTGCCTATAGACAGAGCAGATATATCAGAAGACAATCCCTTATTTATTGCAAAACATTATGGAGGTTATAGGACGCACAATCGACCTGATATAGTTGTCAATGTATATAATAAATTAAATAATTGGTATATGGGTGCAATAATTTTAGAATGTAAATACCGCAAATTAAATTCTTTCTGGCAGGAAAATTCTACATGGTCAAGCAGAAAACAGCTAGAATCTTACTACAATGATGCAAGGTCTCCACTTTTATTTGGAAACAGTCTGGGAGAGATGACAGAGCGAATACGACCTGTAACAAAAGTTTTTGTTCTGACACCAGATGATTTGGGAGAAGGAAAAGGGCAGCAGGAATTTGGTATAGTGATTAAAGGATTTAAAGCATCTAATACAAAAGAACGAGAAGAGTCTTTAAAAAATGATTTATTTTACGAAATTGAATTAATACAAAATTTTCATATCTAAATTAAGATTTTAAAGGAGTTGTATACTATTTTTCAAGTATCACAACTCCTCATTTTTTAATCAATATAGATATTTAACTTCTAGTTTTTACTTAACCTGTACGTTTTTAGCTGCACCACGTGCCTTAATAATCTTTTTATACAATTTAACCTTGCTCTTTGGTACTTTAATTACTGCTTTTTTATTTATGCCTTTAAATGCATTTTTGCCTATTTTACTAGCTGTAAGTTTCGTTGTCTTTATAGTAATTTTCTTTAAATTTGTGCAACCACTAAACGCATTTTTACCTATTTTACTTATATTAGAGCCTATGGTTATCTTTGTAAGATTTTTATTGCCCTTATATGCATTATTAGCAATAGCTGTAACTTTATATGTCTTTCCAGCAATTTTAACACTAGCAGGAATTACAACATTTTTTACACTCTTTGCACCAGTAACAGTCAATGTTCTTGAACCACTAACTGATGTAACCTTATAATTTACAGAAGCATCTGTAATCTTCTGACCAACTTTAACCGTAGAAACTGGCTTTGCAGTTGACTCTGTATCTGGTGTACTTGGTGTATTAGGAGTAGTACTTGGTGCTGCACTTGGTATTGTACTTGGCGCTGCGCTTGGAGCTATACTTGGTGTTATACTTGGAGCAGCAGATGCAACTGGAGCAGTAGATGCACTAGGTGTTGGTGTTGAAGTTGACTGTGAACCAGAACCGCCACCAGAACCACCTGTTGAACCATTAGGATATACAACAGGCGTGCCACCACCTGATATTGTATTACTATTGTTATTATTTACAATAGTATCTGTATAACAAAGTACATATGTCGAAAATGCATTACTTGAAAATGAAAGAGTACCATCTTCATTTTCTGTTACATCAATAATTTCTCTTCGCACAGTGCCATTTGCATCTTTATGGAAATGTACTATATAAAATTTTCTTGTTACTGAATCTGATTTATTAGGAATATCATTAGGTTTCTTCATTCTTATAGATATTTTCCCTTGTTTTGTATCTGTTAATTTAATCTTTGCATTATTTTGCGTTTCATCATTTTTAATTACTCGTGCAAAAAGTGAAATATCAAGAGGATAAAATTTAGCACCTATAGTTGCATTATTGCCAGAAATTTTATTCTCAACCTCTCTTCTTGTTTCACTTATCTCATTATTTACAGGTTCAGTATTTTTTACTTCAAGTGAAAGCGCAATTTTGCTTGAATTATTTTCTACAGCATCTTTCAATTCTTTAATAAGTGCTGCTTTTTCTTCTGGAGAATAATCCCCATCAAAAGTAACAAGGTCAGAATCTTGAGTTATATTAGATATAGCCTCTTTTGCAGCAGAAAGAATGTAGTTATAATTCTGTCTTTGCGCTGCTTTTTCTTCTTTAGTATTTCCGTTTGCAAAAGTATCACTTAAACTTGCTTCATTGACATTATCTTGAACAGTATTTTTTAATTCAACAAGCTCTGGTTCTGCAACAGTTGCAGTTATAGAAGTTATTGCTACATTCCCTGTAATATTTGAAATAGTATATACAAATGTTCCATTAGCTTCTGCAACAGCCTCTGAAAGTTTGCATACTTTCTCATCTGCGACTTTTACACTAGGATTTGATATTGTATATCCCAATTCTGGCGTAATTGTAAGCTTTACACTACCATTATAAGCAGCTTCAGCAAAATCAAGTTCAGCACTCGCATGTGGAATTGATGTACTTACATTACTTGGAAGCGTTATCTTATACTGTGCGTCCTTAGCCGCTCCACCTACTGTAAGTTTTATATCTGCATTATCGCCGCCTAGAATTACTTTATATTTATAAACCCCATTTTCAATTACTACATCATTAACGATAGCAGAAGCAGGAACAGCCGTTATCACAGGTGCTGTATCAAACACCTTTCCAGCCTTTGGTTCAATTACAATATATAGTTCTTTAACATCTTTATCAACTTTATAAGGATTATCAGTAACTTTTGTAGTACCATTAATAAAATACACATCTGCATCTGCTACAGGAAGTTTACTTCTATCAAAAGAAACATTGTAATTAGCAAGTGTTGCATCAGCAGTTATTGCAAGGTCAACATCTTTTAATGTTCCCTCATTTGCAGTGATTGTGTATGTATAACTCTTGCCATCATTGCTTAGAACAGGATTTGTAACTGTTATTAGTGCATTTTCTGATGGAGTAACAGTTGGAGCTTTACTAAAGGTATAACCGTCATCTGGAGTTATTGTAAGAGTTTCTGTCTTTAATAATTTTCCGTAAGAACCTGTTTCTGTATTATTAGAGCCATTTTCCTTGTTATTTTTAAATGTTACAGTAGTGTGGACAGGTTTATTTGGTACAGAAATGCAATAAAGTTCATAATCATGATTATTTTTTTCATATTCTGACGTATTTGTACCATATGACCATTTTTCACAATTATTGCAATATTTATATGCTATATTACCTCGTTTATCTTTTATCGCAGCTTGATAAGATACATCTCTATCTATAGCGTGATTATTAACTGTAACCATATTATCCTTTGTTGAACAACAATAATTATTTTTATCAATTAAATTTTCTATTATTGAATTTGATGATTCAGAAAAACTGCCACCTGTAATTTTTATTTCATCTTTTTTGAGATTTTCATTTAATGTTTCACTATTATTTTTCCAAGTGCTTGAATAGAACACATCAAAAGCTGTACGATTACTAAGATCGGAAGATGTTGATTCGCTTTGAGTGCTAGTATTTTTAGATTTAAAAATGCCACCATTAATATTAATACTAATGTTCTGGCTTGTTTTTCCAAAATCATATAATGCTATAGCACTACCATTATCATTAGTACAATCAAAGGTAGGTTTTTCCATAATTGTAAGGTTTAAACCATTATCTGTATCACCTACAGTTGTACCATTTTCTTTCTGTATTGGATAAGTGCCTCCTAAAACATATAATGCATCTGACAACTGTATATTTTCATCGGTACACTTATTATTAATTTCATCATTTTTAATTATAGGATTAACTTCATTATAAGTATCTGTATGATTTGTTGAAGTAATAGTTCCAGAACTAATTTTTACAGTACCCATACGTATGCTTATACCACCACTTAAAGTAATATCCTTGTCATCTCCTTCTTTCATTCCTTCAATAATACTCTTAACATCTGAATTAGCATTTGCTATATCACTTTCAACAGCTTTTTTTCCAATGTACACATTTCCTGACGATGGTTTGTAAATACAAGCTCCACTTTCTGCTTTTAATGTTCCTTTTAAAACATATAAATTTGATTTTGGCATTGTACCGTTGCCACTAAAAGCAGCATAATCACTATTAATAGTTCCACCATTAATAATAACACAACTATTGCCAGTTGATAAAATTCCATATCCTGTATGGGTAGAATTTTTATTTTCAATTGTACAACCGTTAAGTATAACTGTGCCACCTTTGTCACTACTATCATTTCCAATTTTAATAAAAGAACGATTTTTTGTTTCAGTATCCATATTAATTGTTCCAGTGCCATCAATAGTTAGCTTACACCCTTCTACTTCAATCCTAGAATTATTAGTGAATGTTAAATTACCATTATTGTGAAGAACAGTATCTGTAGTAACTTTCCATGTATTATTAATAATCATATCCTTTTTAATATCAATAGTACCGTCGCTTCCAACATTAGGCATAGATGTAGGTGTTTCCTCATTCTTCTCTTGTGCATTATTACCTTCTGTTGTACCTGTACTTGCAGCTTCTTCTGCACTTACACTAACAGGAATTGATATCGTTGGTATCATACTAACAACCATAGCTGCTGCCATTACTTTAGCAACT